>CAZGAW010000072.1:0-26296 GCA_964523645.1 uncultured bacterium
ACGGTAAAGCGTTGTGGGTTGTTGGACAGTGGGGTGTTGTTCTCCGTCGGAAATTAGAAACTCCGGTGCGGATGTCGATGCGGTAGGTTGTATAATAACCCAACTTGCTACCTAACAAGTTATAAACATTTGAGGTAAATTTTTAATCAATTTCCTCACCCCCGGGGAATGCTATACGGCATTCATACCGTTGATTCCGGGGTGATATGTCTATAGAAAACTTGACAGGCCCCAACAAGATATGCTATACTCCATGTACAATGTGCAAATTTAACTTCATCGACCGCTTTGCTGGAATCGGTGGGATTCGTATTCCTTATGAGCAGTTAGGCGGAACATGTGTGTTCAGTTCTGAATGGGATAAATACGCCCAACAGACCTACGCGCATAACTCATGGAGGCCTTCATGGCATCTATTGCAGCAAGAACTTATCTGACCCCCGAAAAATATCTCGCTTTTGAACGCAAGGCGACAACTAAACATGAGTACTTCGCAGGACAGATAGTCGCAATGTCCGGGGCAAGTTTTGCCGATAATTTCATCACCGGGGATATCTTCGGCGAGCTCCGTGCCCAGTTGCAAGGCGGGAAGTGTAAAGCTGCCACCAGTGATATGCGTGTCAAAGTTAGCAAAACGGGATCCTACTTCTATCCGGATGTTGTCGTTTTCTGCGGGGAACCGCAAGCAGAGGATAACAGATCCGACACACTTCTCAACCCGACTGTTATAATAGAAGTGCTTTCTCCGTCAACAGAAGCACGTGACCGAGGAGAGAAATTTTGGCATTACCAGCAACTCGTGTCCTTGCAAGAGTACATCCTTGTCTCTCAAGATCGAGTTTGTGTCGAACATAATTTTCGCGAAGGCACCTATTGGCTGCGTACCGAATTTCGCGAACTTGAAGATATAATGCTGCTTGCCTCAATTGAATGTAAGTTGTGCTTGCGGGACATCTACAGCAGCGTTGATCTAAGTCATTAAGTGGCAAAAATTATCACTCTTCCGTCAAAACCCCTTCCTTTAGGTTGAGGATGTAGACGGCGTAAGGGTTGATAGCCAAAATAAATTTGACTTTTAAGATAAATTGTGGTATAATTACTATTACCAGTTGGCAAGCAGTTTCAGCGTCACCACTTGGTGACGTGCTTGCCTTCCCACTGAAACGGGGATAAAGGCTGGTACTGGTAAAACCTTGAAAACTTACAAATACAAATTCAGCGATCAATCTAATTTGATACGACTTGGTAACCTGCTTGATGATATGTGGCAAGTGCATGAATACTTCCATAAGTGGCAACGTCAACGCTATAAAGACGGGCTTGCGTATGCCAACTATCATGCTATGGCTGCGCACTTGACGGAATGCAAGCGAACCACGCATCCACATTGGAAGGCTTTGCCGTCTCAAGCCATGCAAGCGGAGTTGAAACGCATTGACGCGGCGTATCAACGCTTTCTCAAGAAACTGGGTGGCAAGCCGCATATCAAGCCGAGACACAAATTCAAGTCGGTTACGTTTCCGGGGCCTTCGGGTTGGGAAATAACCGATAATCGTATCACAGTGACGTTCCGAAAACACGGCAATGGAAAATGGAAACAGGATCGCGTGCGGTATACCTTTTTCAAACATCGCGAGTGGCAAGGAAACCAAATCAGACGGGTTACCTTGAAACGCGACGCGTGCGGTGACTATTGGCTTTGTCTGACAACCAACTACATAGATACCGAACCTTTGCAAACAACAGGTGAAAGCGTTGGTGCAGACTTCGGTATGAAAGACGCGTTTTTGACGCTCAGTAATGGCGAGAAAATACAATCGCCACAATTCTTGAAACAGCCCTTGAAAGCACTCCGAAAACTCAACAAAAGTCTTTCGCGTAAAGTTAAAGGTTCTGGCAACTGGTGGCGGTGTGTGCGTCAACTTGCACGTCTTCATAGACATATTAGCAACCAACGGCGTGATTGGCACTGGAAACTTGCCACCGACCTGTGCCAGCGGTTTGATACCATCGCGACCGAGACTTTGAATATCGATGGTATGAAGCGATTGTGGGGGCGAAAGGTCTCTGACCTTGCCTTCTACCGGTTTGTTGAGATATTGCGATATAAGTGTCAAAAACATAAGCGTGAATTTCGTCAAGTGGGACAGTGGACGGCTACGTCAAAACCTTGTAGCACTTGCGGTTACAAAAACGACAATCTAACGCTTTCAGAGAGGCAGTGGACATGCCCTGAATGTGGTGCACACCACGATAGAGACATCAACGCTGCGATAAACATATTGCAGGCAGGGCTAGCTGCCTGATTGTGGAGACAGTATAAGACGTTCAACCTTCGGGGAGAACGCTATTGTCTACGAAGCAGAAGCCCCAACCTTTAGGTTGTGGGTGCTATCACTCAATTCACCTAAACGAACCGCAAGGAACGTTAAAAAAATGAAATCGAAATCCAGTAAAGCCTTACTTATTTCAATTCTACTGCACGCCGGCGTTGGGGTGTTCGGACTTTTCTACTGGTTCGGTACGAACCCACAACGAGAGGCTGCCGGTATCAACGCCATGTTCATCACGGAAGAAAAACCGAAAGTCAGGCGTATACCAAAAAGGAAACGCATACAGGCAACGCAGAGAAGGAGCCGTAATACCAATCAGCCGCGACTGAAAATCCTCACGAGCAATCAGCCTGCCAGCACGCGCGGGGTCGTCTCCGCAGCGGAACCCGCGCCTTTCCAACCCTTCGACACTAACGATGTCAGTGCGCCTGTGGGACCTACTGCAACCAATGTCGAATTTGACAATGTGCCGCGTGTGCAAAGAGGTGTTGAACGTCCTTTCAAGAAAGAGAAGAAAGTCAAGGAACGTCCGAAGAGCCGTTTAGTCAGGTTCATTGAAGCACAGGAGGGACCACAGCGTATCGTCTATTGCATCGATTTGTCTACAAGTATGCAAAACCTCCCACCACGCAAACTCAAGCGAATTATAGACCTCATGCGGGATTCACTCACCTTCCTTGAACCCCACGATAGTTTCAATATCGTAGCGTTCAGTGCGGAACTCGTTGTCTATCAGGAAGGCTATACGTCTGTAACAGAAGAGACGGTTGCCGCATCGTCAAACTATCTCGCTGACATCCAATCCCAAATCCATACAAAAGGCACCGATCACGATATGCTAACAGCGTTGACGGAAATCGCCGAAACCTCACCTACTATCGTTGTCCTCTTTAGCGATGGTATCCCCACTACGATTGAGGGACCGGATCTCGCACTCGTCGGTGAACACGCTGCAGGCAACGGTCGTATCTTCGCAATGGGAACCGGAATGGCACCCAATTTCCCCGGCGCAGTGATGTTGAAACGTCTCGCCACCGTCAGTGAGGGGGACCTGTGGCTCGTTGATAGAGCCAGAATCCGATAAGGGGAAACTGCATGCAACAAACCAGCCTCACGCGTGCAGAAGAAATTGCCAAAGGTCTCTATCCTCACCAAATAGAAGGAATCGCCTTTCTGCTCGGTCGCCGTCGTGCGCTCCTTGCCGACGATATGGGACTCGGCAAAACACGTCAGTCCATTATCGCGATGGTTGAAGCGGAAGGAGCAGGTCCTTACCTCGTCATCTGTCCGGCTTCTATCAAACGCAACTGGGCACGCGAAATCGAAATCGTTTTTCCAGATGCCGAACCTACCATCGTTGGCCCCACACCACTCCCACCTATGGATCATTGTGGTTGGGTTATTGTCAACTATGAAATCCTCGGCAAAAACCTTAACAAACTACTTGAATTTGACTGGAAAGGCGTTGTTTTTGACGAAGCACATTACCTAAAAAACTATCAGAGTCAACGGAGTCAAAACGCATCAAAACTGGTTAAGGAGATTAAACCTGACCCTGTTGTTCATGCATTAACCGGTACCCCAATGACAAGTCGCCCGCGCGACCTTTTCCCACTCTTGCAGATTCTGGAACATCCTCTCGGAAAGAGTTTCCTCAGTTTTGCCAAACGGTATTGTGAAGCGTATCAAGGAGATTTCGGATGGGTGGCAGACGGAGCAAGCAACATTGAGGAATTGACCGTGCAACTCCACGGTGTTATGCTGCGACGCACAAAAGATGAAGTGTTAGACCTTCCACCTAAGATACGAACATGGATGGACGTTGAACTGCACCCTTACGCCATTCAGCACTTTAATCGGTTAGTCCAAGAATTCATATCAAAATTTGAGACATCTGAAGCCATTGATGGGATACCAGAATCCGTGAGTCTATCATCAGAACGCCGCGAAGAGTTAGATGACGCAATAGACACTACAGATTTGGGATCTGGAATGGGTAGGATTACCCAAGTGCGCCGAGCAATCGCATTCGTCAAATGTCGGCACACCATTAAATTTGTGGAAAATGCTTTGGAACAGGGTGAAAAGGTAGTTATCTTCACATCCTTCCTCAATACGATGCAGCGGTTCCAAAAGCATTTCAAGGACCGAGCGGTTTATGTTTCCGGTGAAGTTCCTGTGCATGAGAGACAAAACAGGGTTGATCGTTTTCAAAACGATGCGGATATCAAACTTTTCGTAGCTAACATGCACATAGCAGGTGTTGGGATAAACCTTACTGCAGCGCGACAGATTGTCTTTAACGATTTAGATTGGGTGTCTGCTAACCACTGGCAGGCAGAAGATCGCGCATATCGCATCGGTCAGACACGGACTGTCAATGTTACATATATGATCGCAACTGGAACTGTTGATTCGTTCGTCAAAACAGTATTAGAAACGAAAGCAGCATTGATGGATTCCATCGTTGAAGGATCCATTTTGATACCAGATGGAGAGGCAGCGCTTCAGCTGGATGTCCTTACCGAACTCAAACGGATGATGAACGCTTTATCTGTCCAAACCGCTGATCTTAAGGAGTCCGAACTTAATGATGTACTTCGGAAAGCAGGGGAGGCGTATCTTGAAGAGAACGCGTCACACCTTCAAGAAGCAACCCGTGCGCAGCTGCGTCCATATTCCGAAGAAGCCATCAGCACCTTAGCTCAAGTACTTGCCGGTCCTGAACGGAGCATCTATCACGCCGAGAGTTCATCGCAAAAGGGCAAGTTTTATACACTGGAGGTTGTTGGCGTAGATATAACGTGTGATTGTCCCGGCTTCACGCATCGCGGTAGTTGCCGACACGTCCGTCCACTGAAATCTGCCCTCGTTGCGGGAAAACCGTTGCCAAAAGGATATAAGGAAGTTTCCTGTGATTAGGGACACGCGTTCTCTTGAGAGTGTGAGTGGCTATGTCTACTTTTTTGGTAGTGTGTATACACCCCATCGGACCTTTGCGATTTCACCGGCATCTATAAGACGCTTAAGTTCATTTTTTATCGCTTTTGGATGTCCTTCAATAGCTGCAACGAATTCGGCTGTTCTTTTTTCGCCATCCGAGAGAAGTGAGAGAATTTGCTCGCGGAACGGGACACGTAAAGTTTTTCCACCTCTAAGTTTTTGCAGTACACGATTCGCCTGCCTTGAGGAACACCCCAAGATCCGTTCCACCTCTTCTCGGCTGGATTCAGCCGTTAAATTATCACGTTCGGTTTCAAAACGTTGACGTTCGGCTATCACTGCGGGAAGTCGATCTAACTCACCAGCAACCTCAAAATCTTCCCAGTCAAAAAGAAGGGTTTCAGGTCTGTCAGTGATGTCCGGAAGTGCCAGACTTGATATTAATACAACTGTTTTGTCGCGCCAACGGTGCAACCCAACACGATGAATAGCTCTTGTGAGTACACGAGTGACACCTTGCTCATAGACGCTCTGAATCCGTTCGTCTTTATAACGGAGGGTATCCGTTTCTTCTTCCTCATAGGAGAGGGGTTCCGTGTCGTTTCCAAACAAAATCTGGGAATTCCGCCAAACAAGATTTGAACTCCATTGCGGCGTGCCGACTATCCAAACGACTTGTGCTTCTCTAATGTTGGTCTTCAGCCCTTTCATGTTTTGGAAATCAGTCACGAAACAGACATTTTCTTTTTCTCCTATGTCTTCTAAGCGCACAGCAATTGATTTATAAGTAATAATCCCATGCTTAACGCTCGTATCTCGCTCAATTTCTGCTTGAATCCCCGCAAAAAAGCGTTGTCCAATTTTAGACATACCCATGATATCCCGGTTACCGTTGTAGTCTAAGATTGTTTGTCGTGGGTAAACCCCGGTACGAATCTGAAAAACTCGGTTATCCGCAACCCATGCTGCCGGCTCGGTACGAGTGACTGCGATGGCTTCATTTGGAAATGCCCTGCGGAGATGTCGCTCAGAAAGGGCGAGCGATGTCAACAGGAGACGTTTGACGCTCGGATGCAGTACCGGTGGCACCCAAAACCTCAGGACTTCGTTATTCCATCGTATCGGTGCATCCGCATTACGCGTGTAGTACGCAAAAAAACGCTTGAGTTGGTGCCAATAGGTCCAATGTTGATCCATACCTTCTACATTAACTTCGCACATTTGTCTGACAAGTTCTTCTTCTTGCCATTCAAATACCTGTATCGCGGTACGAATCCGTTTAACAGAATCGGCATGGGGTTTATCCTCAATTTCTACAGCATGCAGTAAAGTTTTGGCGAAATTCCCTAAGGCACTTCCGTTCCATTTTATACTCCACGCTTCTAATACATTTTTTGATAGTTTACATTCAGGGAATAGTTTATGCGTTCTCGTTCTCGGGACAATACAAAGTCGATTTGTATCGTCATTTACCTCCTCAAACATTTCTTCCACTATTTCCGAATATTGTGGATCAAAAAATAGTTGCGGGATTGCCGATATCTGTATCTTCTCACTTGGCAAATTTTGCGCTTGAAAGCGTTGTTCTGCTTCTTCTGCTAACTTCGGGATTGGTAAGTTTAGACAGACGCTACCACCGTTGAGGACGTGGGAGGCGGCACCATAATGCTGCTGTGCCTCTGTCTCGGTAAGAAGTCCGAGAATGCGCGAGGTTCCATCGAAAATACGTTGTGATTGAACAACATTCGTTTCAAAGATTTCGTAGACTTTCTCAGGGGCTTCTGATTTGTGAAGCACTGAAGGCGGACGCTTTATCGCCAGGGGGCTAAGTTTACCTTCCCTTACAGCACTTACTTCGTCAGAGACAGACAACCTCATGGCAGATATTGGTGGTAGAATGCCGGTGTCGTTCCAAATATCTGTGATTGGCGTAGATATGGTAGGCATCCCACTGTCAGCTGTTGAAGCACGCACCCATACGATGCCGTCGCTCTCCCATATGACTACTTGTTCGTTGCTAATAGGGTCTTCAGCGGGCATCCAGTGATGATACCCGTTCTCTTGTCGGACATAAGAGAAACCGTGTTTCAAAAACGCCACTTTTGCGAGATCAAGATTATGCGAACCGAGAGAGGCTGGCACTGTAGCCGTGTTCTTCTGTTCTATGTTGTTAATAACCGATTTTGGACTTCTGTCCTCAACAGAGGCGGGTTCGTGGAGTGCAGCGCGAAGCGCATCAATAGGCGCAAAGAGAACCTCTTTGGCAATAATAGGTGGATCCAGCAGATTTCCGAGAAGAATCTCGTAACGAGCATCCCAGCGGTTATAACCTTCTTCCCCAAGAATTTCGAGATATGTGTCACGTCGGTCAGGGTTTTCTGCAGTAGGTACATGTTTATAAATGTACAACCTCTCCTGCTCGCTATTGGGGTGGATATAGTCCAGCACCCTGCAAGAAAAGCGCAATCCTCCGGACTTTGACATCGTCAACAACGGATTCGGAACTGTGTTAACAAGTGCCTCAATACAGATAAAGATAGCATCGGGATCCGCGCAAATCGCTTCATATTTAAAATCAATATCGTGCCATCGTGCGCCGTCGCGTTCCGAAGGGATGCCTGTGTACACTTGAAGTCCCCACGATGCTTGCCATCGTCTTATTCCCCAATCTCGCATTCCTTGGCATTTCAAGAACCGTTCACCGCCAAAATTCCTTGGACCCCTATCGTATTCAGGGGCGCGCCCGATTGGCATAAAGGAAATGTCTGCCTGCTCCATGTCGGCAAGCAGCACAGGATATCTCTGTGCGCAATAAACCGTAACCTGATAAGAATGACTTTTGTTATATAAGGCAGGTGTTACCGCTGTTCTCCGTTGCCTAAGCGGCTTTTTGTGCCGCCGGTGGCAGCGTTCAATGAGATCTTTTAAAGAATTCATTGTCATTAAAGTACTCCGCCGTTAAAGCAAGGCGTTTATCCTCTACAAAGGGTGGATTGTGGTGTCAACTCGGATTTCTCGCACAAGCAAATTTGTATCGTCTCTTCTAACAGTTGACGCTCAAACCCTATGAATCCGTTCTTATTATGTAATGAAAGATAATTGCACGAAATGGTTATGAACGTTACATGTCGGCAGTCACCTTTCTTGCGCACCCAAGTACAAAAATCAGATATGAAGTTTCGGTTACTGCCAGTATAGACTGTCAATGTTAATATCGGATAACATTATTACAAAGTTAACATTATATAATATCACAAATCAACTTCTTAAGCCAAATTTTTTTACTTAACGTAAGAAAAGTTAAAGCAGGCAAGGCTTTTAGAAATGAAATCGTATTGAGACATTATTAAATAATTTCACTCTCAGTTATATTCTATGAACTTAAACGGTTTTCCTCAGTTTATAGTAAATCCTCAAGCAATATTAAATAATAACTTCCGATTTTCAGATAGGTCTCAAACCCGTATGGGCTGGGTTCCCCAGCCCGACATCAAGGGAAAATGTGCGAATTTAATATTCAAAGTTGCTTAAGTGCACACGCTATAAACACAAGCACCCTTCCGCCGCTGGCGAAGGTGTTTTTGCTTGGGGTATTTTTGCTTGGGGTATTTGATAGGGTGTTTCTGCGTATTTCTGCGGATTTCTTCAACTAACCTCGCCTTCCCGTTGGCGTATCGTTAATTGGCGGATTTACTATAATCAAAATATACGCTGTCTTTCTTTAATTTGCGTAAGTCCTGTATCGGCCCCTAATTTCTGTATGCGAACTTTTTCTGCTTGACATCTGTCTAAAAATTTACTAAAATCTGCATAAATCAACACGAGGAGGCAGGACAAATGAGACTAACGATAATCGTAAGCGTCTTGCTTTGTTGCCTGTTGCCGATAGCAACACGGGCGGAACTGCCGCTTGATGACCTTGCCCTCTATATGTCTTTTGACGACATTCAAGGTAACAAAGTGACAGACGGGTCAGCGCACGGAAACGATGGCGAGATTATGAAGGCATCCGTTGCAAAAGGCAAAGGAAAGTACGGCGACGCAATGGAATTCAAAGGCGGAGATAATCATGTTTTGATAAAAAGTTCCAAGTCTCTCTCAATTGCGGACGAGGTCACAATTTCTGCTTGGGTTAACTGGAACGATGCACCTGGCGACGGTTGGTTGTGTCTGATGGCAAACGGATCACAAGGCGGCCCGTGGGAGAACTATGGCCTCTTTGTCAACCGGGGTGCCCGCTACTTCTACTTCACACTTTCTGTAGGGGGTGAGGGTGCCCATAAGGTGATGAATTCCGGCAACGGTACAACCGAACCTGAAAAGTGGACGCACTGTGTCTGTACCTATGATGGTAAAGATGCCAAAATCTATATTGATGGTGATTTGGCAAATTCGGCACCTCATGGTGGCAAATTGATTGCTGGAGATCAGGATTTGCGACTCGGCCATCGCGGAGGCAGTGGACACTGGTACAACGGTTTGCTTGATGAAATCGCTGTGTTTTCAGTCGCTTTAGATGAAGATCAGGTTAAGGAAGCGAGCGGCAACATTGATGACGCACTTGATGTGCAGGCGCGCGGAAAACTGACAACCGTCTGGGGCAAAGTGAAGGCAGGACTATAGCCTGACTTCTCAAGTGTGATTGTGTTGCTCGTATGGCTACAGTAAGTAAAGTTTCTAACGAAAAAAAAGGGCGGGATGGGTCCCAACGGAGACGCTTGATGTGGTGTCTGACCCATCTCACCCTTATTTTTTTCTGTCTTGCTTGTTCTGAAGAAGAAATGGCACAGCTCCCTGAAGGCATGGTGCTGATTCCCGCAGGCACCTTTCAGATGGGCAGTACCACCGGTGATGTCAATGAAGCACCTGTGCATACGGTCAAACTTGATGCATTTTACATGGATCGACATGAGGTAACAAACGCTGAATATCAGGCGTTCGTCACCGCCACAGAACATCCAGTCCCACGCGGCATCGGCTACACGGCTGTCTACGAACGCCTCAAAAACGATTACGAACCGTGGCGTGACCCAGATTTCAATCACCCGAACCAACCCGTCACAACGGTGACATGGTTTGATGCTGATGCTTACTGTAAATGGGCAGGCAAACGGTTGCCGACAGAGGCAGAATGGGAAAAGGCAGCACGCGGTGGTATAGAAGGTGCACGCTATCCTTGGGGCGACGCTGATCCAGACAGCACAACTGCCAACTTTGCTGACAGCCAAACGGAATTTGAGTGGCGGAATCCCGATGTAGACGATGGATACCTTTTTCCCGCACCTGTCGGAACGTTTCAACCTAACGGTTATGGGCTATTCGATATGGCAGGGAATGTCTGGGAGTGGTGCGCCGATTGGTACAGTCTGACCTACTATAGTGAAGCACAGGGTGTGAAAAGTCCACGCCGGAACCCAAAAGGACCCGACACAGGGGAGCGACGCGTTTTGCGTGGCGGAGCATGGTATCGTGATGCACACACGCTGCGTAATGCCGAACGCGTCAGCGATTTTCCAGACAGTAGTCTAAACGTTATTGGGTTTCGGTGCGCGATGGATACCCCGTGAACGCCTCAGGACAGATAGGTGTGGTTTGATGACGTTTATAGTAAATCCTGAAAATATATGCACACACAAGATGTGGCACTTCCCGACTCGTTGGCGAGGTTTCTCAACCTCGCCACATTAAAAAGAAAACATCAATTCCCATCAAACAAAGCCCCAGCGGGGCGGCATTTCTGTAGAATCATCAAACAAAGCCCCAGCGGGGCGGCATTTCTGTAGCTATTGTTTTCAGTAATTTTTGATGAACAACTCTTTCCCTTTTGCAGCGTTTGCCTTCCGATAGTTATTCATCCCATATTGCAGGGTCCATTCCTGAATCTCCGCAAAATCGAAGAGTTCCCTGATGACAGGGGAATCGTCATAGGTAATCAGCCATTTGTGTGGACACTTCCTCATATTCTCAGCAAATTGCACATGGTCAAAAATGGCATGCAACTCACCTCTCACCCCGTATAGTTTCGACGCAGTCGCCTTCAAATAGGGCGGATCGAGGAAAATAAACACATCATCACCCGCTTGGAAAAGAGCATCGGTGTAATCGTCATTTGTAATTTTGACACCCGACAGATACGGATAAATATTTTCCACCCGTTCAATAGACGATTCTGTAAAACGCTTCTCGTAAGCGGATTGTGAATATCCACCGGAATCCACCACACCAGAAAAACTGATACGGTTGAGCACAAAGAAACGCACCGCGCGTTGAAACTCGCAGAGCAGCTCTCGGTTTTGACTCAGTTCATCTTTCGTTTTTGTTAATTCTTCAAACAGAGTCCGTCCGTCTGTAGTCGTTGCATGTTTTTCTCCTAATGCTTCAACCAAATTGGGCCCCTGATCTCTTACCTGTTTCCAAAAACAGTAAAGATCGTAGTTAAGATCGTTAATCCAATAGGATTTGATGCGACACTGAAAGAGACTTCGGATCGCAAAAAAAACAGAACCGCCACCAACGAAAGGTTCGCGAAATTCCGATATATTTAACGGAATAAGCGGCAGAATCTGTTTGAGTGCCCTGGATTTACCACCCGGGTATCGCAGTGGACTTTTTGCTAATTTACGCATGACGACCTGTTATCCATATTTGTAGTTTGTTATTTTCACTCGCTTCTTGGTTGGGTGCGAGAACTCGTTTCTGGTGTGTTCACGCCAAATGGTTTTATAAACATGTATTAGTTTTTAAAGGTATAACATACCTCGTTTTAGTTTTCAATATGCTACCGGAAATTTCAAAATTCATTTCATTTCTGGGTTTCTATCCATTTTAACAAATTTTCACACCGCGTTCCAATTCTCTTTATGCGAATATGCGAATTTTCTCCTTGACATCTATCTGAAAATCCTCTAAAATAAGGTCAGTCAAACTTGGACAGCGAGAGGAAATAGAGATATGCCACAAACTGATACAAATCAACCGAATGTCATCGTCTTTTTTACCGACCAACAACGATGGGACACCTCCGGCTTGCACGGCAATCCGCTCGACCTAACCCCCAACTTCGATCGGATGGCGCAGCGCGGAACACATGTTCACCGCTCCTTTACATGTCAACCCGTCTGTGGACCTGCCCGCTCATGTCTACAAACGGGGTTATACGCAACGCGTACAGGATGCTTCCGAAACGGTATCCCATTATCACCCGACCTCAAAACCCTCGCGCACCACTTCGGTGAGGCAGGTTATGCGACTGGATACATTGGCAAGTGGCACCTCTACAGCGGTGGCACCGGACCAGGACCTGTGCCAGTCGAGCATCGCGGCGGATACGACTACTGGTTAGCGTCCAACGTTCTTGAATTCACCTCCGATGCCTATCAAACAACGCTTTACGATAACGACAATAAACCCGTTGATCTGCCCGGCTATCGCGTGGACGCGCTCACCGATGCAGTTATACGTTACGTTGATCGGCATAAAAACGACCCCTTTTATCTCTTTACCTCATACATTGAGCCGCACCACCAAAACCATCTGGACGATTATCCACCACCCGATGGCTATCGGGAGCGATACGCTGGGAAGTGGATACCGCCTGACCTTGCAGCACTCGGTGGTTCGACGCACCAGCACTTAGGCGGCTACTACGGTATGGTAAAAAGACTGGACGAAGCACTCGGTAGACTGCTCGATGCACTCAAAAGTCTCCACCTGCTTGATAACACAATTATCCTCTTTACCTCTGATCACGGATGCCACTTCAAAACCCGAAACGGTGAATACAAACGCTCGTGTCACGAGAGTTCTATCCGTGTCCCGACGGCGTTTCATGGGCCCGGTTTCACTGGCGGTGGACAGCTTCAGGAACTTGTGAGTCTCGTTGACCTCCCGCCGACGCTCCTTGATGCCGCTGGCTTGGAAGTACCGAGTGAGATGCAAGGGCGTTCTCTTCTGCCACTTGTCCGTGGAGAAACGGATGACTGGCCAGAGGAAGTTTTCGTCCAAATCAGTGAAGCACAAGTGGGACGCGCTGTCCGTACGCAACGCTGGAAATACGGTGTGGATGCTCCACATAAAAATGCCGGCAACGACGCTGGATCCGACCGGTATGCCGAGCAGTATCTATACGATCTCCAAGCGGATCCCTACGAGTTAAGGAACCTTATTGGGTTACAGTCGCATGAAATTGTCACAGGGGTGATGCGGGAGCGACTCGTTCAGCGAATGCTGGCGGCAGGCGAAGAGGCACCGACAATTGAACCCGCCCACACACAAAGGAGCGGACAACGCAGTGTAACCGAAGCTGAGGCGAGAAGTTAAAGGTGGCTGTTAGTTATCAGGTATCGGTTGTCGGTTAAAGAGGTTCCGATGATGATAACCTAAATGGAAAAAGGAGGAAAGTCGTTATCTTTGCCAGAGATACTCAGGTCTTAATAGTTCTCAGTCTTCGGTTACCGGTTTTTGGTTAAGAAGTGCTTTTGTTAAACGAAAACGTTTTTAACCGACAACTGACAACTATTCCTGACGTAACCGATAACCGACAACTATTCATGAAAATTACAGATGTCAAAACTCTCGTCATGGGGACGAGTTGGCGCAATCTAACCTTCGTAAAAGTTGAAACTGATGAAGGATTAACCGGTGTCAGTGAAGTACGGATGAACAACCGCACCGATGCACTTGTCGCCTATATTGACGGTGCGAAAAAACGGCATGTCATCGGAAGCGATCCCTTCAACACCGAGGACCTCTACCAACGTCTTTTTCGAGACGACTACGGGCGCGCCGGTGAAATCGTCGCAACCGGTATTAGCGTTATTGAGATCGCTTGCTGGGATATTATCGGTAAAGCACTAAACCAACCCGTATACCGCTTACTCGGTGGAGCCTGTCGTGATAAAATTAAGGCGTATGCCAACGGCTGGTATCGTGTTGAACGCGCACCCGAAGAGTTTCACGCCGCCGCCAAAAGGGTACTTGAAAAAGGGTATCGGGCACTCAAATTTGATCCGTTCGGTGCTGGCTATTATGAACTCTCTTATGAAGAAAAATTGAAGTCCGTCGAACTGGTTGAGGCTGTGCGCGATGCTGTCGGACCCGAGGTCGAAATTCTAGTCGAAATGCACGGTCGGTTTAGCCCATATATGGCAATCGAAATTTCTGCAGAATTGGAGAAATTTCAACCGAGCTGGGTTGAAGAACCCGTGCCACCTGATAACATCGCTGCACTCGCAAAAGCCGCTGAGAAAATTAACCTCCCTGTCGCTACCGGTGAACGACTCCACAACAAGTATGAATACCGGGAGTTGATTAACTTACAAGCGGCAGATATCCTACAACCCGACATTACCCAGACAGGTGGATTCTTAGAAACCAAGAAGATCGCAGCGATGGGCGATATGTGCTATATGACGGTGGCACCGCATAATGTCGGAGGGCCCGTCTCCACGGCAACCGCCTTGCACTTTGCCGCATCTACCACTAACTTCAAGATTCAAGAACATTTCAACGATTTCTCTGAAGCATGGGTGAAAGAAGCAGCCACCGGATGTCCTGAAGTCATTGATGGCTATTTTAGTTTGCCTAATGGACCTGGACTCGGTATGGAGTTGAATGAGGATCTCATCGCTGAACATCCTTATCGGGAAGGCTCATTCAACCTCTGGGAAGACGACTGGCACAAGCGCGAGTATTAAAAGGAGTTTATTCAAAAACAGATGAGTTTTCACTATAAAGACGGGTACCTCTACTGCGAAAAATTGAGAGTTAAAGACATTCAAGAGCAGGTACCCTATAGTCCGTTTTATCTCTATAGCCTCGCGCAGCTGGAGGCAAACTACACCGCATATCAGAACGCACTTGAAGGACTCGATGCTATTATCGGTTATGCGATTAAAGCAAACAACAACCTTGCCTTAATCAAACGCCTCAGCGCGTTTGGCAGTGGGGCCGTTCTTGTCAGTGGAAACGAATTACAGATGTCGCTCGCCGCAGGTTTCGATCTGAAGCGGACTATCTTAAACGGCAACGGAAAAACGCTCGCCGAACTCAGTCTCGCTGTTGAACACGGCGTGCTAATTAACATTGACAGTGAATTCGATTTGGCACACATTCAGAGGACAGCAAAAGACCTTGGCGAACCTGCCAATGTCCTGATTCGCATCAATCCTGATGTGGACCCACAGGTGCATCCATACGTTTCTACCGGGATGAAAAATTCCAAGTTCGGTATCCGTAATGAGCGGCTTGACTGGTTTTTAAACGAAATTCGCAAGGATAGTTTGTTGAATTTAGTGGGTGTCCACTGTCATTTGGGATCGACGATTAAAAAGGTGGGGATCTTCCGAGACGCTACTGAAATTATGATCGCCTTCATAAACGCAATTCAAGCCGAGGGCTTCTCACCGCGTTACCTTAACATCGGCGGTGGTTTGGGAATTGATTATGAACGCACCGGTGAGGAGATTCCGACACCGACCGACCTCATTGATTCCATCCGTGACTTGCTACCTAAGGAGGTTACGCTCATTATTGAACCCGGTCGCTCTCTCGTTGGTAACACTTCTGTCTTTGTTAATCGTGTTACCGGTGTAAAAACCAACGGTAACAAGCATTTCATCGTTACCGATGGCAGTATGTCAGAACTTATCCGACCGAGTCTCTACGATGCCTATCAGCATATCCAGTTTATCGAACCGATTGATGGTAAAGTTCAAACGTACGATGTCGTCGGTCCCGTCTGCGAATCCGCAGATTTCCTGGGCAAAGAACGGATACTCCCTACACCTCATGAAGGCGCAGGGCTTGTCGTTTGCGATGCGGGTGCTTACTGCCACGCCATGAGTTCCAACTACAATCTAAAGATGCGTCCCCCAGAATATCTTGTGGATGGCGATAACTTCACCTGTATCCGTCGCGTTGAGACGCTGGACGACTATATGCGCCTTTTCGATGTATCAGATTCATAGTAGAGAAACTATATTTAAGTGAGGCTTGTTCATTTTGCGAGCGGCGTCTGTTTCTATACGCTGAAGACAGGCGATCTCACTGCAACTCGGAAAATGCTGATACGGAAGTAGGATTCCGTTGCCGATTATGACTTTGGGGTAGGAGGTTCGTTTGGACTTCCTGCCTTTTTGCGTATTTCAGTGATGAGGTGCGGATAATGCTGCATCCTTATTACGTAAGTGCTGACGCTCAAAAAAGTGTTGTCCTTCTGGAGTGCAGGTGGTATAATTGTATAAATGTAAAAAGTCAGAATATACTTACCGGTTCTGTTACAGGAGAAAAAAATGAGACATACAGCAAAAATCGAACTCGCAAATAACGATGAACTCGTTTTAGCAAATGCCGGTGTTATGTCCCCCGAAGACGTGAAGCGAATTACCGTCGAAGATGCACTCGTCGATACGGGGGCAACACGGTTAGGTCTACCCCCATCCCTTATTGAACAACTCGGCTTAACACCCTTCCGAAGTGAGCCAGTCCGAACAGTTAACGGGATCACAGAATTATGGATTTATTCACCCGTCCAATTTACGCTTTTGGAACGTGAAAGCATCACTACTGTCATGGGTGTTCCTGAAGGTACGCCTGTCCTTATCGGACATATCCTATTAGAAGATCTTGACCTTTGCCTTGATATGAAGAAGGGATTGATCTATAATCCTGCCCATGATGGCGAATGGATGTCAGAACTCTATTAGTTACAGGATTCGGCACACAGGGTGTGCCTGCTACCTTCTACAAACGATCCTCCAAAAACGCAATTCCAGATTCCAAATTAATCTCATGTTCGCCCTGAAAATGATCCAGCACTAATTGGTCGCTTTGTCCCGATGCTGCGTAGATGTTCTCCAGTTGTCTGAACGCTGCCAAAGCATCTGACTCAATAAAACACATATCGTCCGAACCGATTTGCGCCATACATGCCCGTGGCGCAATCAATCCAGCGACCTCAGCGATGTCCCCTGCTTTCCTGAGTCCGAACATAAACTGCGAACCGCACGTATTTCCACGTCCCCTGTCATTTAACGCATCCGTCAGTGTACTGAGGTAACAGACAATCACGGCTGCTTTCACCCGCTGATCCAACGCAGAAATATAGGTCGTCATCGTCCCACCGAATGAACATCCCATACATCCTAAACGCCGCTCATCAACTTCAGGGAGCGACTGGAGATAGTCCAAACATCGCTGTCCGTCCGAGATATTCAGTTGTAACAGTTGATAACCGAAGTATCCGAATCCAAAATAAGCAACGTTACATCCATCGCGCCCAGGTCGACGCACCCACGCATCCCTATCCTTGCGTTCACCGAAGCACCGCCAATCCGGCGCTAATGTCACGAAACCACGCAGTGCCAATTCGACTGCGTATTGTTTCTGATAGTCCTCCACAATCCCGACTGCGCCGTCTTTACCGACACCGTGTCCGTGTGCGCATAATACTGCAGGTGCCGGGTTCTTCGCACTCACACTTTCTGGGATTAAAATATACGCTGGAATCGAAGAAAAAGGATCTGGGTTAAAAATTATCTTTCGTCGTGTATAACCGTCTTGTTTTATCTCCTCCAAAGTTTCGACTTCCAAGGGTAATGCTTCCGGCGAGGGGCCCAGGTCCTTAACAAGGTTGCGCCGGAATCTTCTTCGCCACTCTTGCCATTCCGTTTTGGTTGTTCCATTGAAATGGAGGGGTGGGGTGCCTTTCAGAAGTTGTTCAATGCCTTGCTCTGCTGTCAAAAAACGCCCTGCTGCCATAACTATATCTCCTCTTAATTAATGACCTAAACTCCCGATTGCGCATGCGATTTATTATACCTCTTATGTATACCGCAAATTTAAGAAAAAATCAACTGTTATTTTCCTTTCCGAATTTCACTTGACGCTTCCAAAATTCTGTGCTATAGTAATCTCATGGATGACACATTGCTGAGTCTACAAAACCTCAAAACCTATTTTCGTACGCCCGAAGGGCTTGCCCGTGCCGTTGACGGCATCTCTTTTGACATCAAACCGAATGAAATCTTTGCGCTCGTCGGGGAATCGGGTTGCGGTAAAAGTGTTACCGCACTCTCTATAATTCAACTCGTCGCGCAACCCGCTGGGTTCATCGCTGACGGTGCTATCTATTATAAAGGTCAAGACATCACACGCCTGTCTGAAGTCGAGAAGCGGAAGCTCCAAGGCAACGACATCGCCATGATATTCCAAGAACCGATGACCAGCCTCAACCCTGTTTTCACGATCGGCAACCAAATTTCAGAAGCAATTCAAGAGCATCAAAATATTCGGGGTACCGCGGCGAGAAACGCCGCAATTGAAATGCTTGACCTCGTCGGTATTCCGGAACCCGCTGCCCGTTACGATGAATATCCTCACCAAATGTCTGGTGGTATGAAACAGCGTGTTATGATTGCTATGGTACTCTCTTGTCGCCCAGGACTGCTCATTGCCGATGAACCTACGACTGCACTCGATGTCACGATACAGGCGCAAATCCTTGAACTTATCCAACACCTCCAGCAAGAATTGCAGATGGCAGTCCTCCTGATTACGCATGATTTAGGGGTCGTCGCTAACATCGCCGACCGAGTCGCTGTTATGTACGCAGGAAAGATCGCTGAGATGGGGACATGGGAACAACTCTACAAAACGCCGCAGCATCCTTACACAGTGAAGCTCCTTGAATCAACACCGGCACGCGATAAACGCGGAATGGAGTTACACACAATTACCGGCAGAGTCCCGAAAGCAACGGAGTATAATGACGGGTGTCGATTTGCTGATCGATGTTCAAAAGTCATGGACGGATGCGAAAATATTGTTCCCGCTTTACACACTGTCAACGGTAGCGAACACAACGTCGCTTGTCATCTTTATAACCCGGAACCGCCCTTTTTTGCGGGTTCTCAGTCAGAGGCAACAGTCGTCGACGAAATACCGACAACTGATAACCGACAACCGATAACCCTTCCTCTGACAGCATCACATCCACAACTTCAGGTGAGAAATCTGTGTGTTCACTACCCGATTCAGAAAGGAATCTTCAAACGGACGGTCGGTTATGTTTATGCCGTTGATGGTGTCACGCTTGATATTCCACGCGGCAAAACACTGGCACTCGTGGGAGAATCTGGATCCGGCAAAACCTCCTTCGGTAAAGCCATTCTCCAATTAGGGGTGCCTGTTAAAGGCGACCTCGTCTACGATGATATTAATATCGCGACTGCCACGCGTCAACTGATGCACCCCTATCGGAAGAAAATGCAAATTATCTTCCAAGATCCCTATGCGTCTCTTAACCCTCGGATGACTGTCGGAGCTATTATTCAGGAGGGGATGCAAGCACACGGCATTGGTGCATCAGCGAAAGAACGACGGGATCGGGTCTCGGAGTTGATGCACCGCGTTGGCTTATCTCCGGACATGATAACGCGCTATCCACATGAATTCTCCGGGGGTCAGAGACAACGGATCGGTATCGCGCGGTGCCTCGCTGTCAACCCAGAATTCATTGTCTGTGACGAGGCTACCAGCGCATTAGATGTTTCTGTACAAGCGCAAATACTGAATCTACTCAAATCGCTACAGGACGATTTTAATCTCACCTACCTTTTCATTACGCACAACCTTTCCGTTGTTGAGTACTTTGCGGATGAAGTCGCTGTGATGTATCTCGGTAGAATCGTTGAGCATGGAACAACAGAGGAGATTTTCGATTCACCCAAGCACCCTTATACACGCGCACTCCTCTCTGCTGTGCCAAAGATGGATGAACAGACAGGTATTGACAAAATTCGATTAGAGGGTGATGTGCCTTCGCCAATCAATCGTCCGACGGGCTGCCACTTTCATCCGCGCTGTCCAGAAGTGATGCCCGTATGTAAAGAAGAATATCCGAATACAACCAATTTTACACAGACGCATTCGTGCCAATGCTATCTGTATCAAGAGGATTATCGATAGTCGGTAGTTGGTGAGAGATTTACGTCTATCAAAACACGCTTGTACCCAATAACTAAAGATCGAAAACCTGAATTGTCAAAGGAGCGGTTTTCGGTTCTCGGTAACGAAAGGTGCTTTGTTTAATCAAAGACCTCTTTAACTGACAACTGACAACCGACAACCATTAAAAGAATGCCAAAAATTAAGATACTCTCCGCAGATGTTGCCAATAAAATCGCCGCAGGCGAGGTCGTCGAACGTCCCGCATCCGTCGTCAAGGAACTCATTGAAAACGCGATAGATGCAGAAAGTACCTCGATCCGCGTCGAAATTCGGGCAGGCGGAAAACGCCTCATCCGTGTCTCCGATAACGGTAGCGGCATGGAACGTGAGGACGCACTCCTCGCCTTGGAACGCCATGCAACGAGCAAAGTGGGTCGTATTGAAGACCTTGAATCTATTCAAACCTTCGGGTTCCGGGGTGAGGCTTTAGCAAGTATCGCTTCCGTCTCACAATTTGAACTCCTCACCCGCACGGCTGAAGCACTTGAGGGAACAAAGGTGAACGTTGAGGGTGGCGTTTTCCGTTCTGTGGAAGAAAGCGGATGTTCCCCCGGTACCCACATGTCGATTAATAACCTCTTTTACAACGTTCCCGCCCGCCTGAAATTTCTCAAAACCGATACCACTGAGATGAACCATATCACAAATCAGGTGACATGGGCTGCACTCGCGCATCCGAAGATCCATTTTTCGCTGACACACAACGGCAGATCCATTCTTGATGTCCGTTCCTGCGATTCATATATCGAACGAGCCCGCCTTCTCTACGGCAGAGAATTTGCCGAGAACCTCATCGAATTTACGGAGGAGCTGCCCGACCTGAAGATGTACGGTTTGCTCGGGAAACCCGAATTTACGAAGCCGAATCGCGAGTATCAACTCTTTTTCCTCAATCAACGCCCCATACGCAGTCGCATTATCGGTGCCGCGTTGACAGAAGCACTCGACGCGATGGTCGCCAAAGACAGACAGCCTGTTGCCCTACTTTTCCTAACACTGGAACCCGAAACGGTTGATGTCAATGTACATCCCGCCAAAATCGAGGTCCGCTTTCGGAACGAGCGGACGGTTTATAGTGGGGTTGTCCGAATGCTTCGTGACGCGCTACATAGAGCGAAGTATATCCCGAAAATTGAGACCTCCATTGAATCCAAGCAATCCCAGGGAGATGCTGAAAACCGTGATGCCCGACTATCGCAACGGGTTTCCACACCCGTTACGGGGAGAAGGCACCATATCCCACAACGGACAACGCCTATTGCGCAAGGAGGAGAATCGCCGTTAGAAACCGATCCTACAAGCGTGCCACAGGAGACGGAAGACAGGAATCAGGAAGTTATCGACACTTCAGAAGCGCAAACCCCCTCTACGCAGGCCGGGCAAGGTGACCTCGCCCCTACAGTCGTTGTTCAACCGCCACAGCAACAGATTTCTGGTGATGCAAATCTCAGTCTACTCGACTTTGAGAATGTCCAACTCAAGACGAACCTCTTTAAAACCTACATCGTCGTTGAAGCGGGAGATAAAATCTTCTTTATCGACCAGCACGTCGCTGCCGAACGCGTCCTTTATGAACGTTTCGTCAACCAAGTGGAAACCGATGGGATTCCTGTACAGGGGTTGCTACTGCCGGTAACTTTGGAGGTTACACCCCAGCAGCTCGGTGTCCTCAAAATCCACGGCGACATTTTCAAGAAACTCGGCTTCGATCTCGAGGAGTTCGGTGGAAATACCATCCTGATTCGGGCGATTCCCTCACCGTTACCAACCCGCATCGCCGCACAGACCGTTACGGATCTGCTCGACAAGCTACCCGAAACACCACATACCGACGTGCAAATCCCGGAGGCGATGGACAATGCCTTAATAACGCTCGCCTGCAAATCGGCTGTCAAAGCAGGGGATACCTTGGATACAAAAGAGATGATGAACCTCATCAAGGAGTTATCCGAGGCGAAACTCCCGTTCAATTGTCCGCACTCACGCCCGATTATCGTTGAGATGGGACGCGATGAATTGGAACGCCGCTTCCACCGGTAATCTCTGTTTTCCCAAAACCGGTAGGTTCGGTTTGATGAAGATTAATTTATTAATTCGGTAATTTCCTTTCCGCACGAAGCAAAGCTACCCCCGCCGCTGGCGAGGTTTCTAACCTCGCCAAATTGTTGGCTTTACTATAAAACCTCCGTGAAAGTTTGCCTTCCTTACCTATTGATTTTTCGGTTTTCCTATAAAAACTGTAAAAATTCGATGCTAACGGCACCGACTTCCTCCAAAAAAGGGCGTGAAATCTGATAATTTCTTAAAACGGAATCCCTCCGTAGCGGTATCTCCTAATTGAAATTCGATTTTTTTCCATAATGCATCTTTTCTGCTTCAAAATCCGTCTTTAATAATAGAGGGCGTAAACCCTATCGTATTACTTAATGTTATAAGACGCAACATCAGATTCAGTCTTTTAAAAAATAAAGCGCAATCTCATCTTTTCGGCAGGAGAATCTCGTGGAAAGAGAAGACGATGTTCAACTGATTCAGAGAACCTTATCAGGCGACGATACGGCATTTGGTATCTTGCTCCAAAGACACCAAAAAAGCGTCCACGCCCTCGTATGGCGAAAGATCGGGGATTTTCACATTGCTGAAGATATTACCCAAGACACCTTCTTTCAGGCATACAAAAAACTCTCAACGCTCAAGAATCACAGTCAGTTTGCTGGATGGCTGTATGTCATCGCAGATCGGCTTTGCATTGATTGGATCCGAAAGAGAAGATTCATAACGCAATCGCTGGAGGACACACCTGTGGAAGAAGTCGAGAGATCCGCTTATACCCATCACGTATCCGAAGAGCGAGAAGCGGAACGCACCGAGCGTCGGCACGAACTCGTCAAAAAACTGCTCGCAAAACTCCCCGAGAGTGAACGCACAGTGGTTACGCTCTTCTACCTCGGCGAAATGACGACCAAAGAGATTGGGAAGTTCTTAGGCGTGTCGGTGGGTACAATTAAAAGCAGGCTGCGTCGTGGACAAAAGCGTTTGCAAGCCGATGAGGAGTTGATGATCCAAGAAGTTCTCGGTGGCGTGCAAATACCGACGAGTTTAGGCGAGAACGTCATGCGGCAAGTTTCTGAGATTAACCCGGCACCTTCTTCGGCTCCTAAACCGTTCCTCCCATGGATGGTTGTGGGGACAGTTGCAGTTTTGATCGTTTTACTCCTCGGCGCAAGTAACAGATACCTCACCCGTTTCCAGAGGCCGTATAGTTTTGAAGCACAAGCTGAACCGACGATTGAAATCGTCGATACGCCTATCGTCCTTGATATAACAGCGAAACCCACTGTGCGAAATCGGATCGGACGCGTTACCACTCTCGACGAAAATAGCAGTGTCGGCACGCAAGTTTCTAATGTAACCGCAACATCTACTGCCCCAGAGAATTCCACCAAGTTCGCTACCGCCCAGTGGCAGCACGGAAACGGACCCCCAGGGGGGCCTGTCCGCAATATCTTCGCCACATCTGACGGGACTGTCTATGCCATTATACAAACAGGGATATACAGATTAACGGCAGATGCAACCGCATGGACACCCGTCAGTACAAGTGTCCCGATTGACAGGTCTCTGACTTGGATGCCAATGGCAGCACATAACGGGACGCTTTATATTGTTGCTGCGGATGACATATTTGCTTCGGAGAATAAGGGTGAGACGTGGAATACACTCGGTCCCCGACCCAAGGGAGAAGCCGTTGAACTCGTTATTACAGAGGCTGAACAAGCGTCCAGTCCACAAACACCAATGACGATGTATCTCGCACTGAGAAATGAAGGGATTTTCCGATCCACAGACGGTGGCGCCCACTGGAGCCCTCTGAACGACGGATTGACGGTTTCCGAAAAAATCTCTGCAATGGCAATTGTTAAAAAAACAGTGTTCGCCGGGACAGGGAACGGTCTCTACCGTCTCGATTCAGGGGTCTGGAAAAAATTGCCATTGGATACATCCGGAGCCGTCTGTTCTTTGGCAGTCTCTGGAACTGATCTTTATGCTGGGGTAGGTTCTGAACTGTTGGTACAGTTAACAGGGGCGGAGTTCCAGCAGGTACCACAGGAAGATAGGCTAAATTTTTTCAAAATATTCCATTCGACTGACTTGGGTACGTCGTGGACTGAAATAAAGTCTCGTCGTGGACGTATCACAACCCCACCCGCAGGTATAACGGTTTTAGCTGAGGGTAAAACGCTCTTGGCATTAAGTTACGCCCAATTTCGTTCAATAGATGGCGGGCAAACGTGGACAGAACTTGAAAGGGATCATAGTTTTGTGGGCAACAGTCGTCTTCCGGCTGTAATGGTCAACGAAAGGACGTATTACAAGGCGAATATAGCGGGCATTCACCGCACGACGGATGGTGGGACATCGTGGCATATCTTTATGAATGGAGTGATCGGGACCCGTATCGTAGATCTCGTCGCGTTGGACAATGGATTATACGCCCATACCGGTTATGATGTTTATCAATCAGCGGATGCAGGTGTGTCTTGGAAAAAACTGTGGAATCACGAGCGGGAAGCTGTCCTCAACATCCCCTCTACCAGGATAATTTTCGCGCCAAAACTGATACCTGTTGGCGACGTTCTTTATTTTCTTGCGGGTCCAGAAACTGGAGGACACAATGTGGGGATTTTCCGTTTATCAACGGATAGCGATATGCTGATGCCAGTTCGAGATGTCCCCATTTTTGATCGTGTAAAAATTGGCTATGAAAAATTTTGTTATAAGTCAAAAGACCGAGGCGAGTATATTCGTATATTTCCGCTGAAAACGAAGACTGCTGCGGCGAGTCGTGATACCTTTTATGTAGAATACGGAGGCGAGCTCTATAAATGGAAATTAGGGGATCCAGAGTGGACAGGCACTGGGTTGGTAGACGATGATTATCGATATGATGAAAAATTCGGCTTTGAAGAAGGATTCAAATTAGCGGTTCTCGGAGAGACCGTCTACGTCGGCAAACGGGATGGTGAGTTGTTTCAATCGCTGGATGCAGGGGAAAGTTGGAGAGACATCACATCAAACCTGCCGCTCCACTTCACTCGTTTCAAAGATATGGTCTTTGTAGGGGCAACCCTTTACGTCGCAACAGATAATGGCGTTATGGCTTCCAAAACCGCGGAACATTGGCACGTGCTCACCGATAGCACAGGTGCCCGTCCCATTATAAATAACTTTGCTGTAGATCCCAGCACAGTTTATGGTATCAGCGATACGGGTGTCTACCGCTTGAATACCCGGAATCGATGGAAGCAGATTTCTACAGAAGTGCCAGATGGACTTATTTCTCCCGCTATCACCAACGATAGACTCTATGGTATCGTCGAAAGACAGGGTATATTTCACACCTCCCTGGTTTCCGAAGAGCAATAGATGGAAACTATCGGAGTCGTATGACCTATACAGGACTTACGCAAAATCCTCCGCTGGCAAGGTTTGATGAGTTTTAATAAAATATTTCGGTAATTCTATGTTTTCCCCAGGCCCGGTAGGTGCGGTTTGCAACCGCACCGAATTTTACACAGAGACCTCTTGAATCCCGTAGGGATGGTATCTGTGTAGAAAAACGGGACCTCACAGACCTAAGCCCCGTAGGGGCGGCATTTGTAGAAACCACACCGGACCTCGCTAAGAAATTACCGAATTAATAAATTAATCTTCATCAACCTCGCCAGCAGCACATAATACGTAGTATTTCATTGACAAGTGCGTAAGCCCTACTATAAACGAAACAGTATCGGCCTCGTTGTTTTCAATCTCTTTGTTATGAAAATAGAAACTTTTGCTGATTAGAGCCGGAAACTGAGGTATACAACGGAACTCACAGATTTATCTACGAAAAAGGAAAAAAATGAGACCTCGCCAAATCCTGACCTGCCTTTTTTTGCTCACATTAATTCCGCTAAATGTGAAAGCGTTCCCACCCGCGTCACCCGCAGGTGGAAACTATTTAGTCC
>CAZGAW010000073.1:0-25786 GCA_964523645.1 uncultured bacterium
CATGTATACATGTATTGAAAAATATAAACGTCAGGTTTGCAAATCGGTTTCAGATTAGGAAATTTAATTTTTTGTTCTATTTCGATGATCGGTTGGAACATTGAAGGGATTGTACTGGTAGATCAATTCCGGGGAAAAGAAGATGGGACCCTTTAACGGTGCCGATGTCGATACAACGCTTTCACTGCCGAATTTGGGTTTAAAACCGAAGAACTGGTATCACGTCGTTGGCACTTTTGATGGAGAGAAAATCCAGATTTACCTTGACGGGGAACTTGCCGGTGAGAAAGATGTACCTAAGAACGGTCCCGTGATGGTCTGGAATGATAACAACATTGAAATCGGGGGAAGACTCGATACAAACGGAGGTGCCAATCTCTATAAGGGCTTGCTTGACGAATTGGCGGTATACGATCGCGCGCTAACAGCAGAGGAGATGATGACGGTCATGAACGCTGAAGACATTTTGACTGTAGATGTTGCAGGCAAATTAACCACCACATGGAGTGCGCTTAAAATAAAGTAGGCGGGTTTGTGGATTACGGAATATCGTATTCGAGAATGGGACCCCCTGCCCATTCTCGCCACTCCATATCGTTTTCGTAGAAATCCGCCATCTCCTTCGCTTGTTCGCTTAGGATACGGTTTCTCTCCGCTTTTGGTAATTGCAGAAATCTACGACGTTCACTAAGTGATCCATCAGAACGTAGATCTACAGTTTGGTTCAGGACTTCATTGGTTTCTATATCGCAAGAGGGTTCACCGAGCAATTCGGAAGGCTTAACCCGAAGGGCAGAAGCGATCTGATTAAGAACTATCACTGTCGGTTGCAGTTCTCCACGTTCATACTTTGACAGCATTTGACTGTTAACTAATCCATCAATTGCAGACGCTAAGTCCTCAAGCGACATACCGCGAGCGAGTCTAAATCTTTTCAGTCGTTCTCCTAACATTCTTATCCCTTTTTTCATAGTTTGGTTTATTGAAGTGCTAAGATTCATCAACCGTTACAAGTCCTAGTCCAGTAAGAAAGGAAAGAACATTTTTAATATCTTCCAGAGTAAAACTCCATCCATATTCTTTGGCTGTCTGAAGTACCTCTTTTGCAGTTTTTTCCCCTTCCCAATCGACAATATAATATATTTTCGCTGCAATGGAGAGTTTGTTAGAATCACCAGCAATACTCTTATCATCATTGATGGCTTTGAGTTTCTGTTTCCACTCGTCGAAGCCCGGCTTTTTCTTCGTAACCTCCCAAACCTCTTTAAAAGCATCAGGCATTAAAGAATAAATATAGATGTGTTTCCGAATTTCACCCAAAGGGCTTTGCTCAGGTGGATTGCTTAAAAGAGGGACTGAAGTTTCTGTAAGGATTCCATAATTTACTAAACTATCAAGGTGTCCAGCAACATAGCTGCTGTAGGGCCCATAATAATGTGCAGTAAATCCTAAATCATGTTCCATCATCACTGATAAAAAATAAATTTTCTTTTGGAGAAGCGTTCTTCCCCATAATTTAGCATCTTTTTCGCTCTTGATAACGAGTAAGATAATATCAATTATGTGCATACTATTTCCTTTCAGGTTGAGCATAAAATACTTTGAATATCACTTTTTTGCTTTTCTGTCACTTCTTTATCATCAGTAGCAGCGTATACTTGAACGCTTTTCAAGGTAGACATATCAGTAGATGGTCTGATAAGAAATAGTTCGTTTATATAGTCGATCATACTCCTTAAACCCTTTTGCTCTTCATCATAAATCATGATTTTTTCTGTACTTGATTTGTCAATTGGAGCACCGTAATTAAGTATCCGAATTGGGGGATTGCTAACAATCACATGTGCAGCTTTAACGTCGAGACATTTTGCGATCTCTGCTTCACATTGATATTTTTGTTGTTTATTCGTTAACATTTCATCAAGCTGCGAATGGAGTATTGGATCCCTTTCATCTTTTAATCTGATTTCGGCAACCATTTTAAAGAGGTCTCTATTGTAAAGTCTATTGAAAATGTCTCTAGCTTCTTCTGGCACCTCCTCTTGAGTCCCATTTTTCAAAATATCTATTACCTTTTCATCATGGTATTTGAGATAATTTTGAATGAAGTCTTTTTTCTTTTTTTCATAATCTTGATCGGACTCTTCGTTATTTTTCTCAGGGTATCGGTAAAGCCTTGTCATTTCGGGATTTTTTGCATCAATTGCAAGCGTAAGTCCACGGATAATCATCTCTGTAGAAATGAGACTGACCCGGTGCCAGTAGACTTGCTGTGTCATGTGATGTCGCGCAAGCAAGAGTTGTTCAAGAACATAAATACCTTCGCTACTTATGGCAAGAGGGGTATTGGGGCGCTCAGTAATAAGACAAGATTCGACTAGTTTTTCCAAATCGTATAGCCCATATTTAACTCCAGCAAAATAAGAATCGCGCAAAAGATAGTCCATTTTATCCGCGTCTAATTCGCTGGATACGATATCCCGACGCCAATCCCACCTCTTCTCTTTACCTTCAATCATTTCAATTACGAAATCTCGTTCCTCATCACACAAGATAGTGTTAATTTCTGGATCTGTCTGAATAATGTCTATAGTAATTTTTTCATGTATCTTTTCGCGAGGCTTATTGTTATCGGTTTTATCATATGTGAACTCATCCAACAGATGTTCCGAGACATGACTAAAAGGTCCGTGTCCCACATCATGAAGTAACGCTGCTAAACGCACAAGAGCAATATCTTTTGCATCTATTGGGTTAGACTCTGATTCTCGAAGTTTGTTGCAAATTCGACCAGCGATGTGCATTACACCGATTGAATGATCAAACCGCGTATGCACGGCACCCGGATACACCAAAAATACCATTGCCAATTGCCGAATTCGGCGAAGACGTTGGAATACCTTTGTGTCAATTAAATCTCTTTCTTTTTTAGAGATTTTTATAAACCCGTGAATTGGGTCTCGCATTTCATAAGAACGATCTATCATTATTAAAATTATACCATATTATAATAAGTAATTCAAGTGTTTTTCACTAAAATTCGCACAAAGAGTAAACTCCTTAAGTCTATATCACGCTTATTGTAAACCAAAATCTTCAATTGTCAACAAAAAACACGAAATTCTTCACATATCCATTCCCGCGTCTCGATAGGTCTGTTCAATCAACGCAATTTCTTCTGCCGACAACCCATACAACCGATACACCAACGCATCTATCTCCTTTTCAAGCGCAAGCGCAACTTCACTTTCAGGATCTATTAGGATCTGTTCAACCAAATTAGAGAGTTCTACTTTCTGTTCTGGTGTTCCATCTGCTATTGGAACATGCTGCATATATATTGTTTTTAAGCGTAATCCACCTCCTGACCATGGGTCGTTAAGGGTTTGGAATTTATACCGCGCATACCAATCAAACAATCGACTATTTAAAATGGCAAGCAAGGATAGATCGGTCATAGGTATGCAAAATGTTGTTGCTTCTCCAAAGATCCCAGTGGTATCATAGCAAGCACGCATAAAAGAACTAATATCCGGATAAATAAACTTTGGTCCGTCAAAGACTGAATAATAGGCACATGATCGGAGTTCCCAATAAAACATACCCTGATCAGCACGAGCAATCAACCGTTCGCGATAGCCACTTAGATGTTGATAGATGGCCGGGTATGTTTCTTCAAAAACTTGTTCCGCCTCTGAGACGGTTACTGCATTTGACCAAGACCACTCTCTGTTCGCACTACTGGCTATTGATATCAAGTACTCATCTGCAAACGCTGCTTTCCATCTCCGAAGGTTCCTTCCTCTAAGCAACGGTTTTATGAGTTCATGGCTGGTGGCATCCTCAGCAATCAAATAATCACGAGTAGCAGCATCTATAATAAAAGCATCATTACATCCTGTCTTGATACCAAAATAGAATTTACCTTGTATTGTTTCATTGAGCGATCTTCCAGCGCTTTGTAGTTTCTTTAGCAATGCAAGTGTATCTGAAGGTGCAACTGTCCATTCCTCCGAAGATAACTGTGTAGTCCGTATCAGAAATGCTTGAGATTGAAACGCCACACGAACGTCGAAATCATTTGATGTCTCTCTGAGTGTTACTGCACGAACCTCGTGATTTGCAGCTGACAAACACTTTTTAACAAGAACAATACAAGTGTCTACAGCTGCATCAAAGACAGAAACACTCCCAAAATCCAAGAGTATCTGAAGCGACACTTTTGTTGTTAGGAAGTCTCTAAGATTTTCCCCGTAACCACTCCGCATAAACTTGTTGGTACAGATATAGGTTAAGATACCACTATCACGCAAAAGTTCAGCGGCGCGTTTATAGAAGTAGACACTGATGTCCGCAGTGCTGGTGAAAAAACCACCAAACTGGGTTTGCAACATCGGCTTAAGATGCCGAATTTTTTCATGCCGAATATAAGGCGGATTGCCAATAGCGATGTCAAACCCGTCTTTTATACCGAACATCCATTCCGGATCAAAGAAATCGGCAGAGGCGTTTTGGTTGTATGGATCCCACGCAGCGATTTTCGCGGCTTCTTCAAGGACACCGCTGCCGGCTCCTAACTGCCACCGATTTGCGATTGCTGTTAATGCCTGCGCTAATTCTGCACGACATATCCCTTCCTCTTCAATCAGTTTAAGCTTCTGCTGACGAGTATTTGCCCTGAAATAGCGTTCACGAATCCAGGCAATTGACGCACGATACCCCTCAATATCTTCAGTCTCAAGAAGCAGCTGCGTTTCGCTTCTGTTTAAACCGATAAGCGTGTTCGCGGCAACAAACTTGACCTCCAAATTCGGAAGCGGACGGATGCCGTAGTTGTCATTCGGATTATTATTCGGCACCTGCTCAATAATCAGTGAGATAAAGAATCGGAGTTTTGCAATCGTGATTGCAATCGGTTGGATGTCCACGCCATAGACACATTTTTGGATCAGGTAGAGTTTCCTGCCGTAATCGTTATAGCCATTCGCTTCAGAGAAAACCTCCTCGATGGCACGGATAGCACTCTCTCGGCTTTCAGGATCAGCCATGTTGTCCGCCCATTCAATTTGCCGCTGTTTCCAATGCTCATTCTGTGGATCCAGCTTTTTGAGGATCAAGACCAATTTATTGAGAATCCCCATCGGAAACGCGCCAGAACCAACAGCGGGATCAATGATCTTGAGTTCGTCTATCGCTACAATCATCGGCTCAACCTCATTTTCGTCAATGAGGTGGTCATCAGGGTTATCTATCTTGCCCTGCTGGTCATAGGCGAGTAGGTCATCACGGAGCCGGTCTTCCAAGTATGCCTTGTCATTGTCATAAGGTTCAACTTTCTGGAGGAAATAAGCGATGAGTGCCTCGTCTACCATGTAATCAACAATTTGACGTGGGGTGTAGTAGGAACCGGTAGCTTTGCGTGCGGTAGACTGTGTTTCGGGGTTATATGCGCCGAGTAGATTTTCAAATACCTGACCGAGCAGCTCGGGGTCCAGCGCGACCTCTTGCTCGACTGGTGTGTTTTCTTCAACAGTAAACTTATAGCGATTAAAAAGCGAGAAGAGACCGTCCTTCGCATGAAAAAAGAGTTTTGCCGGGACATGCAGGAACCTCCGCTGGTTTGGGTTATCAGTGAAACAATCAATACGTTTCCCTCCATCGCCAGTTGCTTCAAACGTATCCAGGCAATCGAACAAACCCCCATTGACGAAGGGAACCTGTTGGAGGTGTTGTAGAAAGGCATCGGGGTCTCGAAGCAAATCAGCGTAGCGATATTTGCTTGCATTGCGGTGATCGCGATTACTGACACTGCTGAAACCTCGTGCGTTTATCGGTGTGTTGAGCGTTGCAAAGAAAAGGTTTTGGAGGATAGCCTGATAATAATCGGATGCTTCTGCAGTGAAGTTGTGGAGATATGCCTGTGCGCCTTCTCTGCGTGTAGGCCCATTGGCATTTTGAGGTGAATCACTTATCGTTTGTAAAGTGGGGGGGGGGGGCAGCATCGCATGTTAAAAGATTTGAGGGTATCAATCCCTTCTCCTTCAGAAACCAGATAAAGAGCAGGCGGGTTATCATGCGGATAACTTGCATATCATTCGCGGAATCTGGAAATGTGCATTCTGCTTTTGCCCAATCGTACCATTCCTCAAGATCTCGGTAGAACTGGCGATTGAGTGCCTCTGTATTAAGAGTGGTTTCCCAAGCCTTGTGGAGTGTATCGAAGTTGCGAACACCTTCATTTTCAGCGAGCCTCTGGAGATCAAGTTCTGAGACGATATCAATATGAGCACGCTTTGGCTGCTTTAGGTTAATGTCTTTGATAAGCGTCACCTTTTCCAGCACTTGCTTTGATGGATCAAGGTTGTGTGCTCGACGGTTAATAATAGCGAGCGTAAGGACACCGCCATACCGAAATATCACCATGATAGGGCGTCGTGCCTGTTTGTCTTGGGTGATGTTGATATTGATAAAACGAGTAATATGGGCAAGTTGCGTCCGCGTATAAGAATCTCCGGTAAGGCGCATTGCGACGAACATGTAAGAGGTCATCAGAGCCTCATCTATAGCACTGCTCTCAAAGAGCGATGGCTGCCTTGTTATCTGTTCGTTAATCTCATTGTCCCTCACTTGCATGATCTGGAAAAAGGATTGCCAATCGTCAATGCAGAGTTTATCGGTTGGGTTAGCAGTTTCTAATGCGGCTGCAGTAAGACGATCAAATCTATCGCTATCTATATCGTCGTTTCCGACTCGCTTGCTGTAGTAGCCGAGGGTGTTCAGGAGGGTTGTGGCGGCTTCTCTTAGCGGTTGGTTATCAAAATTCTTTAGGACTTTCTCAATATTTTGCTTAATTATTATTTCTGAATTCATAGGCTACCTTTCTCAGTTATCAATTACTTCTATGTTGTAGCACATACTTCCAGTTTGTGCTATGAAGATTTCAGATATTGCTATAAGTCGAATGTTTTGGATAGGTAGTTCCACTTCCATTGTTTCCATTCTTTGACTAAACCTATTTTTACCGGATTACTGAGGACATACCTAATAATCCGATGCAGTTCATCTGGATTACGGATACAGTGGTCGTAACTTTCGTGTTGCCAGAATACACCACTACGTCCTAATATTTGATTTGCTTTTTGTGCTGTATAACTTTTGAGTGAATGCATGATGGAAGCTAACGAATGGTAACGCATATTGTGAGTCTGTTTATCGTCTGTTACAGAAAGTTGGATTTCCAGTGGTGTAAATACGACATGGACATGGTTTGCCATGACACAGTATGAAATTAAAGAATATACTTTCCCATTTAGGTGGTGAAGACTCTCAGTTACCAATTTAGCTATCTGTTCGTTTTTGAGCCATACGGGTCCGTTATTTGCTTGATCTAATGTTTCTTCAAATTTTCGGAACCACTCACGTTTCTTTTCTGGGATATCTTGTTTCTGTTTGAAGGTTATCTGTTCTGCTGCTTCAAGTTTTCTCTTTTCTGCGATGTACTGTTGTAAGATATGTTTCGGTATTGATCCTGTCAGGTTAAATGTTATGAAGAAGGTTGCCCCTGGGGGTTGTATATGTGGTAAGTTACGACGATAGTATGGTTTGTAGTTATATTGATTCATTTTTAGTTTTTTCCGTTTTACATCTATATTTTTTGTAGCGTCCACTTCCGAAGTGGCGTATCCATTATCTGTGTAGCGTCCATTTCCAGTTGGCGAAAAACAGAACCCTACAGCAGACACAATCTGGAAGATTGTGGCACAACATGGGCTAATGTCTAATGACTAACCATGTAACGAGTTCAAATGCAGACACAATCTGGAAGATTGTGGTACAACATGGGCTAATGTCTAATGACCAACCATGTAACGAGTTCAAACTCGGTTTTTTCTGTGATTTGGTTCTCAACAGATGGCAGAAGGGCATCAGCACTCGCGTCAAGTTGATCGTTGACCTTCCGATTGTACTCGGCGCGAATTGAATTCAGCGCGGTATCAATTAGCATCTCATAGATCGTCATATCGTTGCCATTGTCAGTTTCTTCGTTAAACCAATTGCAGAGGTCTTGATTATGAGATATTTTCTTAACACAAAGCCGACTGAAGCGTTCTAAGACGCTTTTTGGATTGGTGAATCCAATAGAAACCTCGCCATCATCGCTGATATGCACGAGGTAGTAAGGATGAATCGGATTGAGTTTTTCACCTTCTTCACTATCTTCTCCCTCACCGGTCTGCTTTAGACAGAAGATAACCCCCGGTTTGATATTCACAGGAATCCCGTCATGTGTGAGTGGTGCGGTGACTGCGTATAAGCCAAGCGGAGCATCTCTGAGTTTCGCTTCATTTTGACGGAGATAGTCGAGCAGCTGCGCCCGGAAATCGTCAAGTGTGAATTGGTTGAGATTGAGCTGTTCCTCAATATCTTCAAAATCAAGGATCTCGGTTTGCATGCGGCGGAGCTGTTCATCGCGGTGTGTCCAGACTTGTTCCATACTCTCTTTTTCCTTCAATGAGAGCAGATCATCGTCGCCTGTAGCAGTAAGATTGACGAGTGCCATGCGTGCCTCAACGCGAGGTTTTAGGTTGATGTATTCGTCGAGTTCAGGCGTGGGCCAGAAGTTGACGAGATAAATCTTCTTGTTTTTGCTGCCGATGCGGTCAATCCGTCCGAAACGTTGAATAATACGGACAGGGTTCCAATGGATGTCGTAATTGATAAGATAGTCGCAATCCTGTAGGTTTTGTCCCTCAGAGATGCAATCGGTAGCAATGAGAAGATCAATTTCGGAGGTTTCACCTTCTGTTTCGCTATCGTCTCTCTCTTTAGAAATCGGCGAGAAATTGGTAAGGATTTCGTCAAAGTCGTTTCGGACGAGATTGTTTCTGCTTGCACCACCGGTAACGACAGCACTCTCAATATTAAGCGTCTCGGTTGCCCATTCGTGCAGATTATCGTAAAGGTAGTTAGCAGTATCGGCGAAGGCGGTAAAGACAAGGACTTTGCGATTCTCTTTTTCACATCGGTTTTTTGTGGGATTCTCCACCTTAGTGGCAATCAGCTGCTTGAGTTGCTCCAATTTAGCATCGCGCGCGGGTGTAATGTTGTTCCCGATTTTGTAAATTTTATCCAATTGCATTCTATCGTCTCGAAGATCGGCAAGCCAAGCGTCAAGGTCGAGGTGTTCAAATGGATAGAACTGGTTTTTTCCTGCTTCTATGCCAGCTTGTAGATCGTAATCTTCATCATCCCCGTATTCTGCTTCTGCTTCAGCCAACGGATCGAAACCCGCTTCTTTTTCATCTTTCCCATTTAAAAAGTCTTCGATTTTGGATTCAAGTTCGGCAATTTCTTTAACGGTGCGTTCCAATGTGGTTGTGAAGGAGTGAACACTACTCTCAAGCCGTTTGAGGAAGTTCACCTTCATCATACCGATAAGATTGAACTCGCGTTGCTGGAGAAGCCTCTCGCCATAATGATGGCGGCATTCTTTACGGATATAATTTGATGGAATAAAACGCGCGAGTTTGTAGCCATCAATTTGGTTGCTAATCGCTTGGTAGGTCGGAAATTTACCTTGAAGATCAATTTCAGGAAAGATAGATTTCGGAGGTTCGCGATCTGGAAACTGACCAACCTCTTGAATCGCATTGTCATAGAAGTTTATGACATGGGTCCGGGAACGGGCGATCGTGAGTCGATCCAACAGCGCAAAAAAATCAGCGTTCAGGCTTTCCGCAAGATTTTCCTGTTTTTGAGACTTTTCAGCCATCTGTTCAGTTTCTGCTGTCCACGTATCAAAACGACTTTGCGCAGCGTTGAGCGTCCCTCTAATGCTTGGAATACCGGTCTGTCTAAAAGCGTCGTCCTCATCTTCAGTGATTAAACAGATCTGATTCGCAAGGTCAGTGAGTCGATTGTTGACCGGTGTGGCGGAAAGCATAAGCACCTGAGTTTTGCCGCCACTCTGGATGACATCTTCCATCAATTTCTCGTAACGGACACCACGATTTCGGAAGTTGTGGGATTCATCAATGACGACGAGATCATATCCGTCCCATTCGTGCTGTGCCAAGTCAATACCGTTGGCATCCCCATATTCTCGATTCAGATCTGTGTGTGCCAGCACATTGTAACGAAACTTATCGGCTTTCAGTGGATTACGTCTTCTGCGATAGTGTACTGGATAAAGCGTCCAGTTCTTTTCTAATTTTTTCGGGCACAGCACCAAAACATTTGCATTTCGCAACTCAAAGTATTTGATGATGGCAAGTGCCTCGTAGGTTTTGCCCAATCCGACGCTATCAGCGATAATACAACCGTTGTATGCCTTAAGTTTCTGAATGCACGCTTGCACACCGTGCCTCTGAAAAGCGTAGAGTTTTTTCCAGATTTCTGTCTGCAAGAATGAAGGATTCGCTTCGGCAAATTCCGTGTCGCCTACATCTGCCAATATATTTTCAAAGAGGTGATAGAGGGTTTTGTAGTAGATGAATTCGGGATCTTTGTCCTGATAGGCATTCGCTAGATTCTGCAAAACCTCGTTAGTGACATCTACTACTTGATCTGATTCCCAAAGGTTATCAAACCATGTTTTCAGATCAGCGCAATCGCTTTTGCTGTCAACTTCAAGGTTAAGTTCGATATTGCTTGCTTTTTCGCTTAACCCCAAGCCACGCACAGTAAAGTTAGAGCTGCCGATGATTGCATCTTCGCTATTACCGTTCTCAACATAATACATCTTGCCGTGCAGAAAATTGGATTTACGTACCGATTTGATTTTAACCTTCTGCTCAATCCAATCGGCACATGCTTTGGCAATCTCATTCTGGGAAAGTTCATTACGTAGTCCTAACCCTTCCTCGGTAAGACGAAACGCTTTGCTCTCTGTTTTTGAGGGATCCATCCCCCCGACGACATCAGGTTCGCCAAAGAGGAAACGGAGGTTATCAATACCAGTCAGTGGATCTCTGAGGGCATTGAAGGCATTAATGGTAAAATAGGCGGAGACGAAGGAAAGGGAGGCACCGTCTTGGATTTTATCCTTCAGGAAATTGGCGACAGTGCCGTACATATTGTTATCGCGGATACGAGAGTTTTCTGACATTGTGTTGTCTTTCTGGAAGTTGCTATAAATATATCATTATTTGAGAGTCGCGATCAGGAAAGTGCTGCTACACGGTATAATATCAATTCTGCTGAAAATTCTCAAGCATAAAAATCCAAAGTGTGATAAAATAATTACAATCCAAAATCTAAACAATAGGTGAAAAAATGAAGAAATGGACACGCTGTGTAGCGATGTTTCTCTGTTTGGGAATCGCTGCGCACAATAGCACAGCAAAAGAATTGACATTAGACGATATTTTTCCGAGTGATCGGATTATAGACGTGCAGATTACCGTTTCACAGCGGGATTGGGATACAATCCGATATCAGGGACGCGATTTTAGAACAGCACTCGGGGCATCCCGACAATTTAAGCCGATGGAGCGCCCGTATACTTATGTTGAGGCGAGTGTGAGCATTGATGGTATCGTCTTCCCGAAAGTTGGGCTGCGTAAAAAAGGGTTCATCGGTTCGCTAAGCCACACCCGCCCGTCCCTCAAAGTAAAACTAAATCACGTTGACAAAGAGGCTGGAATTGAAGAATTGACGAACCTGACACTTAACAACAACAAACAAGATACCAGTCTGATGAGCCAATTCATGGGGTACGCGCTGTTTAATGCAATCGGATCGCCGGCACCGCGATGCGCCTACGCGAAAGTAACGGTGAATGGTGAAAGTCTTGGCGTTTATTCGCACGTAGAAACCGTTCGTAAACCGTTGCTGAAACGCGCCTTCGGCAACAACAACGGTCCCCTCTACGAAGGGACAGTTATAGATTTTTATGAAGACTGGGAAAACAGTTTTGAACACAAACGTGGGGACGACGAGCGCGGTAGAGCACATATAATCGCTTTAATCAACGTTCTGGCGGACCCCAAAGCGACAGAGGCTGACATCGGTGCGTTGGTGGATTTGGACTCGTTTTACAGATTCTGGGCGATTGAAGGTTTAGTCGGATTTTGGGACGGTTACTCGGGCAATAAAAATAACTTTTTCGTCTATCTGAACCCTGATGACAATAAATTCTACTTCATTCCGTGGGGCATGGACTCCATCTTTACCAAGATGAGTAAGCTTGAGTTCATGAATGATAGGCGTGCCCCTATCTCAGTCAAAACACAGGGCTTGATTGCCTATAAGTTGTATCAATTCGAGACCGGAAGACAAGGGTACGCGGAAGCACTGACTGAAATTTTAGACAAACACTGGGATAGCGCAGCATTGTTAGCAACGTTAGATAAAACCGCTGTAATGGTTGAACCCCATTTAGTGCCTGCGCAGCGTGTCATCGAGGAAGAATGGGACAGAGGTGGAAATCGGTGGGGAAATTACAATAAGCCGACCTTTGCGAGCGAATTAGAAGAAGTCCGCGATTTCATCCGCAACCGCAAAAGCGACATACAGGCAGAAATCGGTGGTGGGATGCCGGTATGGAGAAAACGACCCGATCCGCCGTTCGTCATCGCAGAGGATGGCAACTTCATGAAAAGGTTTTTGGAATCAGTAGAAAATACCTTAGTAGGTGCCGCACGCGCAGGAGACCTTGAAGCCATTAAACAGCACATAGCGAACGGTGTTGATATTAATGCCCTGCTTTTTGATATGCCACCGTTGACTTGGGCAGCAATGATGGGGCAAACACAAGCTGTTGAACTGCTGCTCCAACATGGTGCGGATGTCAATAGCAGAAATAGAGACAATAACACTGCCTTACATCTCGCAATGTTTTTGGGACGTGCTGAAACTGCTGGGTTACTCCTGAAAAGCGGTGCCGATGTCACCGCAAGGAATGATGATGGTGCTACACCTATAGACACCTTGGGCGTACCGTGGGAAATGACAAAGATGCTTTCCGAATTCATGGGGGTAGAGTTGGAACAGGAACAGGTTGAAGCGGGAAAAGCTAAAATTCGGGAGATGCTGAGTGTTGATGCAAAGTTTGCGGTAGAAACCCCACCAAACGCTGAGGATAATTCAACAGGCTTACGGTTATTAAAAGCGGCGTTCATCGGTGATCTCGAAGCGGTGAAACAGGCATTAGCAGATGGTGCAGCCCCGAATACGAAGGATCCGAAATCCGGTAGTACAGTGTTGGTTAATGCTTCACTAATGGGACACACGAAAGTTGTGGCACTCCTCCTTAAAAACGGTGCTGACGTGAATGCGAGAAGTCAAGATGGTGGAACGGCGCTCCACGCGGCGGCTTTTCTTGGACGTGTTGCGACGGTGAAACTCCTTCTTGAGAAAGGGGCGGATACTTCACTTCGCAATAACGTGGGCGGTATAGCGATAGATGGCGCGAAATTGGACTGGACCTTTACCAAAGGTATTATCGGTATGCTGAGACTTAAGGTGGACGAAGCGGAAGTAAAAGCAGGCAGAGCCGAAGTTGTGAAACTCCTTGAAGAAAAATAAACATAGGTGGTGCCACGATCAAGAGATCACTCCTACAAGGAAGGGAGAAAACCAATGCCTAACTCACAAACGAACTCTGAATCCGTTCCCGAGAGCGCAGCACACGGGAAACCTATAACACCGGAAGAATTTCTTGAAAACGATTTTGAGGGTTATGAATATGTAAAAGGAGAATTAGTGCCGATGGCTGCTGCTGCAATTGTCCATGGCGAAATAGGGGTTAACGTTATAATACCTTTAGGTTTATATATTCGAGAAAATCAGTTAGGGCGTTTGTATACTATCGAGACGACGTTTCAATTGAACGATAGGGTAGTGAAACCGGATGTTGCGTTTGTCTCGACAGAACGGTTGTCGGAAGATAAATATAAAGGGATGCCTGTTGCTCCTGATCTCGCTATTGAGATAGTATCTCCGACGGACAAACACTACGATGTCACCGAAAAAGCGTTCGCCTATCTGAAAGCGGGAACGCGCCTCGTCTGGGTTATCGAACCGGTTGCAAAGACCGTCATGGTCTATCGTTCTGAAACAAATTTCACGCTGCTTACTTTTGAAGACACGTTGACAGGTGAGGATGTCGTCGAAGGGTTTGCATGTCCGGTCGCGCAATTGTTTGAATAGATCTCTGGATTAATAGAAAACACTGATGATATCCATACCGTTCTACGTTTAGGCACCAGGAAAAAGGTTGATTTTTTTATTCTATGTGCTAAAATACCCTCTATGTTAATTTACTTTGTTTGCTTAAAAATATACGATTAACTGAGGCTCCTAATCTATGCACTTCAAAGAATTCGACAGAGTAGAATATAAACATAATATCTTATTTGAGGTTTTATTTCAGGCGCGCTTTCCTGAAATTATGAAGATATCGCAGGAAACATCTGCTGAATTCCAAGATATTCTTAGAAAAGAAGGCTACCCGGAGCTTACCTCAGATATTCCTGTTTTGCCACCCGACATACCTAAAGAATTAGAAAGAGTAGTCTCTAAAGATAAAGTATTCCATTTTCTTTCTGAAGAAAAAAACTGGAAAGTCTCTTTAGCAAAAGACTTTATTGCCTTTACTTGCAACGGATTTTATACAAATTATGCTGACTTTAGAGAAAGATTAGAAAAGGTTTTAGAAATATTTAATAAAATCTATGAACCTTCTTACTTCACTCGAATCGGCCTCAGACACAAAAATGTAGCGAATAGAACTACCCTTCCACATACAAAACAGGAAGTTGAGATGTTTATTCCGGAGCATATCTTTCCAGAACTAACAACCACAATAGCAAAAGATATTGAAACTTTGCAAAAAGCATCCTTATTCAATGACGGGAACATAAAGGCGAATGTTATTCATGTTCTGTCTGAGATATCTGGGAGGTTTAGAAGGAATGAATTCGCTAATGAGAAATCGTATATAATTGACGTAGATTGCTTTTCTGAAAGCAGAATAGGAGAAATAAGTGATGTCCTTACAAGGTGTGACATATTTAAACGACTTAACTGGAACATCTTCCAGTGGAGCGTCACTGATATCTTACGCGAAGCGATGGAAAAGTCAAGATCATGAAGATGCCAATATCCTCCTTGGATCACCAAAATTGGATGGACCTATTGGCACAATTGAATGGCTTGATGCATATCCGTGCCTGCGATCTGACGCAATATCCTCACTCTATGCTGATATGACTACGCGGATGACCGCTTGGCGTAATATATTGCGGCTTCTGAGGCAATCCAATGAACCAATAACTTCATATATTATAACAACTATAGCAATAGAACCACAAAAACCTGTTGAGACAAGTACGTGGTGGGATACATCCCAAATGTTCTGGTGGGAGGGCTCTGCAGATGTAAATATAGAACAGGAAGAATTCTATAAGCAAATTATCCAATACTGGCAAAGGCGTGAAATTTCAGATCAATTTGATGTTCTCACACAGCGTGAAGACAACTGGGATGGATACGGATCAGAAAAACCAACCCAATTAACTCTATATCGTGCGAAACATCTTATAGAAGATTTGTTTGATTGCATCATTTCTGCTGGATATTCGTGGCTGATGCCGTTTATCTCCAGTGATGAAGATGGTAATGTTACTGCAGAGTGGTACGAAGAAGAACGACAATTACATATTCAAATTGGAGAAAACGAGGTTGAATACATCCAAGTATGGGGAACAAATATTGATACGGAGATGCACGTAGATTTTCTCAACCGCGACAGCTATCAGACGCTTTGGAAATGGTTAATTGATGGATAAAAATGACTCCGTACAGGACAATGAGGAACTTTATCGCAGTGTCCGAGGAAAATTAGAAGCCAAAGAATATTCATTCGACAGAGGAAGACTCATAATTCTCCCTGCAGCTTTTCGTGACAGATATAAGAAACCTTCTGTAGATAGAGCAAAGTTAAGGGAATTTACCGCTTCCCTTTCCAAGTTAAACGAAACAGATGGTATTGTGAGCATTATGGCTAGGGATGTCCGCTCAATAGGAGAAGTGAAAACAAAAATCCAGAATGATGATATCGTTGCTCACGCTGTAGATATAATCCCGGACCCGACTCCAGAAAATCCTGCCCATTCGCAAATTGTTGTAAATCCTGAATTCTTTGGCTCGAAGAATAAACAAAGGAATGCCTTCAAATTGCTACAAATTGCCCTTGCTACCCTCGCCACAAAGAACGGATGGACTTTAGAGCCCAGTATCCAATAGATTCATGCTTCGTAGATACAGAAATTGTATTTACCAAGATCTACCTGACGAAACAATCATATACCTACTCTGGCAAAACTTGGATTTTGTCATACTATAGAAAATGGAGTGCGACATGGCAAAACCGATTAACTACGCTGATATTTTAGAAACCGGCGATACCGGCATCTATGATCTCCAAACGCATGCCGCCGGTCCCGAAGGCAGTCTGCCGCTCACAGCAGAGATGCTCCTCAATCGACCGAGCGGGGACGTATTTGGCTTGACCCACAACGCTGCGATGGGCTGGGCACCGACGGAACTCCGAAGAGAGGAATTCCTGATCCTCAGCACACAGGGCGGTATCCGTGCCCCTGATGGTACCCCTATCGCGCTCGGATACCACACCGGACATTGGGAAGTCGGACTCCTGATGCAGGCGGTCGCACATGAACTTAAAGAACTCGCGACAATCCCATTCGCAGGCTATTGTTCCGACCCATGTGACGGACGGACACAAGGCACTGTCGGCATGATGGACAGCCTCGCCTATCGCAATGATGCAGCACAGGTTCTCCGCCGACTCATCCGCTCCCTACCGACGCGGAAGGGTGTTGTGGGTGTCGCCACCTGCGATAAAGGCTTACCCGCAATGATGATGGCACTCGCTTCAATGCGAGAATTACCGGCTGTGCTTGTTCCGGGGGGTGTGACGTTGCCTCCGACCACAGGCGAAGACGCGGGGAAAATCCAGACGATCGGTGCCCGTTTCGCACACGGTGAAATTAGCCTGCAAGATGCAGCGGATATGGGCTGCCGTGCCTGTGCAACCCCTGGTGGTGGCTGCCAATTCTTGGGAACTGCCGCGACATCTCAGGTTGTCGGCGAAGCGTTAGGGATGAGCCTGACGCATACGGCGTTAGCACCGTCAGGGCAAAATATCTGGTCGGATATGGGACTCCGCTCGGCACGCGCTGTGGTCAATTTAGCAGCAAAAGGGTTGACGATGAATGACATTGTTACACCTGAGGCGATTCGGAATGCTATGGTCGTGCATGCAGCGTTCGGCGGCTCGACGAATCTCCTGCTGCATGTTCCCGCGATTGCACACGCCGCTGGGCTCGAACGTCCAACGATAGACGACTGGACAGAAATCAATCAAAACGTTCCACGTCTTGTCGATGTGTTACCGAATGGACCTGTGGGACATCCCACGGTGAGAGTCTTCCTCGCCGGTGGTGTCCCTGAAGTAATGCTCCATCTACGCGAATTGGGATGTCTCAACGAAGATGTACTAACGGCGACAGGCGAAACCCTCGGTAGCAACCTTGACTGGTGGGCAGCCTCTGAACGACGCGCCCGCGTCCGTCAAATACTACAGGATGAAGATAACATTGCACCCGATGCAGTAATCTTGAGTCCAGATGCCGCGCAGGCAGCAGGATTGACAAGCACTGTTACGTTCCCACGCGGCAGCCTCGCACCAGAAGGCTCTGTTATTAAAAGCACCGCTATTGATCCAAGCGTTGTTGATGCCGACGGTGTGTATCGGATGACGGGACCGGCACGTGTCTTCGTGCGGGAATCCGAGGCGATACAGACCCTCAAAGGTCAGGGTGAAAGGGATATGCAGCCCGGAGACATCATGGTGCTGTGCTGCCGTGGTCCTCAAGGCACAGGCATGGAGGAAGTCTATCAGTTGACGGCGGCACTCAAACATCTATCGTTCGGGAAAAATATCGCCTTGATTACAGACGCACGGTTCTCTGGTGTGTCAACGGGTGCGTGCATTGGGCACGTCGGACCAGAGGCACTTGCTGGGGGTCCCATCGGAAAGGTACTTGATGGCGATATAATTCAAATCGAGATTGATACCCGACGACTGGAAGGGCGCATCGACCTTGTCGGACACGACGGTGAACACTTCGGTGTTGAAGCGGGTGAACAGGTTTTGGCAGCACGTGGACCGCGCCCTGACCTCTCGCCAGACGAGGCTCTGCCAGACGATACGCGACTTTGGGCAGCGTTGCAATCTGTCGGTGGTGGTACATGGGGCGGTTGCGTTTACGATGTAGACGCGATCCTCAATGCTTTGAAATAGTTTTCTGATAACTACTAATGAAATATTGGATACCACCGCTTGTCTACATGGCACTCATTTTTGTCGTCTCGTCCTTAGAGCAACCTCCGCTGCCGATGCCAGAATTCGAGTGGTTCACGATCGACAAACTCTACCATTTTATCGAATACGCCATCCTCGGTGCATTGGTAGCACGAGCCCTTGTGAAGGCAAGACCCTCGGTAGTGCCAGCACGACTCGTGTGGCATGTAGCGGCGGTGTTCTCTATTCTCTACGGTGCAAGCGATGAATGGCATCAGACCTTCGTCCCCGGTAGATTCGCGACCCTCGCAGATTGGGTAGCAGATGTGCTGGGATCTGTCGCGGGTGTGCTGGGTGTTTATCTCTATTATAGGAGCAGTCGGCAGTCAGCAGTCAGCGGTCAGGAAAGAAAGAAACGTTCATGAAACGCTTGCGTTTTTGCTGATGGAAACCGATAGTTGACTGCCAGTACAAAAAAGGAAAGTTAAAAAATATGCATCCACTTGTTGACTTGAAGGTGCCAGAAGGAGCCGTCGCTGTTCACTGGTTTGAACAGAGCAGCTTCGCGTTGAAAGATTCCGCTGGCACTATTGTCCAAATTGACCCTTATTTTCCACATGAACGACCCGCGGATCGTTTTATTCACACCGAACCGCCACTTGATGAATCGACACTTCCAACCGATTTCGTTCTTTTGACGCACGCGCACGGCGATCATACTTGTCCAGAATCCATACGCAGAATTTGGGAAACCTCGGACGCAACACGGTTTGTTGGTCCCGAAGAGAGCACACGCCAAATCTCGTCAGAAACAGATGTCGCAGCAGCGAACATCTCAGAAATTCGCGCCGGTGAATCAGCAACACTTAACGGTCTTACTGTGCATGCGGTTTACGCGAAACCCCCTGAAGGCGACCCCGACGCTGATATAGACCCACCCGATGTCACGCACTTGGGATATGTTATTGTCAGCAACGGTGTAACACTTTACTTCAGTGGCGATCCAATCAACAATTTCGCCGAGCATGACGCATTAATTTTAGGAGTGGCGGCACATAAACCCGATGTCGGTTTCCTGACGAACCATCCGACCGAAGGCGAATTTCCCTTCTACGATGGATGTGTCAAAATGGCGACACGGATTGGACTCAAACACGCAGTGCCAGTGCATCGCGCCTGTTTCGTCACCCGCGATTACGATCCAAACGAGTGGGCAGATCAGTTTCCAACAGGTGCTCCCGAACCGCTTATCATTGAGAGAAATTCACATATTATTTATGAATAGTTGTCAGTTATCAGTTATCGGTTATCAGTTAAGAGGGTTTCTGTAACCACGACAATGGACTGGACTGCCACAAGGTATTAACCGAAAACTGACGACTGATAACTGACGACTCTAAAAGAGGTACAGATACGTATATGTCCCTTCAAGATCAGAAAACGCCGCTTGTCGGTATTGTCATGGGAAGTGACTCCGACTTGGAAAAAATGGCAGAAGCTGCTAAAGTTTTAGAGGAATTTGAAATCCCCTTTGATATAACCGTATCCTCTGCACACCGTTCCCCGGAACGAACAATAGAGTGGACGGAAAAGATTAAAGCGGATGGTGGAAGGGTAATCATCGCTGGTGCCGGACGCGCAGCACATCTCGCGGGTGTTATCGCAGCGCATACAACGCTGCCGGTCATCGGTGTGCCAGTTGACGGTGGACCGCTCAACGGCGTTGACGCGCTGTACGCAACAGTGCAGATGCCTCCCGGCATTCCTGTCGGAACGATGGCAATCGGATCCGGCGGCGCACGGAACGCTGGATTATTTGCTGTCCAAATTTTGGCACTCCAATTCCCGGAACTGGACGCAAAACTGCTGGCATATAAGGAAAAATTGAGTGACGGTGTTGCGGAGAAAGCAGCGCGCCTCAAAGAAGTCGGCTACCAGAATTATTAAATTCAAGTTAACAGTTGTCAGTTGTCAATTATCAGTTAAAGAGGCACTTTTGTAACAATCTCCCTAACATTTGGAATACACCAAAGAGTGGGCAATTGTTACGGAGAAATCTTTGCATTGAAGACTGAAGCGGTTTCAAAGAAACCCGTACTGATAATTGGCAACCATTCCAAAGGAACATTAAGAAGATGGAAACCGTAGCGTGGAACAACGATACAGAACTGTTTGATCTGATGGAAAAGCAGTTATACGCTGCTGTGATTTCGGATGCCCTCGATGCAGCCGGTTACCGCGAACAAGCACTGCGACACACCATCCGTCCCCTGCATCCAGAGACAGTTGTCGTAGGTCGCGCAATGCCTGTGCAATGTGTGGATGTCTATGAGATTCCAGATGAACCGTATCAGCAGGAAATTGCAGCGGTGGATAGCCTCAAACAAAACGATGTGTTCGTCTGCGCTACGAACCAGAGTACCCGCAACTGTATTTGGGGTGAACTCCTCTCAACAGCGGCGCGGGCGCGCGACGCACGGGGTGCCATCATCGACGGGTTTATCAGAGATGCTCGCCAGATCTTAGCGATGGGATTTCCCGTGTTTACAACAGGATTGTCGCCTGTGGATTCCAGTGGACGCGGCGATGTGGTCGCGTATAATGTGCAGATTGAATGCGGGGGTGTTATGGTTAATCCGGGCGATATTGTGTTCGGTGATGCAGATGGCGTTGTTGTTATCCCGCAAGCTGTGGAAACAGAGGTCATTGAAGCGGCGTTGGAAAAGGTCAGTGGCGAAAACCGCACCCGCGATGAACTCCGAGCCGGCGCGACGCTCCGCGAAGTTTACGATAAATACGGAATCCTTTGAGGAATAGTTATCAGTTATCGGTTTTCAGTTAAAGAAGTGGTTTGCTTGTTCGGGTCTCTCTTATAGTAAAACCTTGAATTATCTATACATTCATCTTTTACACAAGGCGGTTCGTAGGGACGAGGTCTCCTCGTCCGTTTGCGTAAAAGAGTGAAAATATTACCGAACCACAAGGAAAATTAAAAAAATGATTTATGAATTGCGCACATATCAGGTTGTGCCGGGGAAAATGAAAAACCTGAACGATCGATTTGCCAATATCACCGTTCCGCTGTTTGAGAAGCACGGGATGAAGGTTATCGGGTTCTGGGAAACCGCCATCGGTGAGTCAACAACAACGGAACTTATCTATATGCTCGCCTTTGAAGATTTGGGACATTATCAGCGGGCGTGGGACGCGTTCATTGCCGATCCCGAATGGCAAGAAGCGAAACGCCTGACAGAAGTCGGGGGCCCACTGGTCAATGTGGCGGGTTCAAAGATTATTGAGCCGACAGATTATTCACCGTTACAATGAAGGGTATATGCCTGCAGCAGCGGTTAACTTACGCATGTAGGGGCGACCTTTGGTCGCGATAATACTTTCGGGAAGGAAACGTCCATCGCCGCTGGCGAGGGAGTTTTTGCTTGGGTGTTTCCTCTAGTATCCTCGCCTTCCTGTAATCACCAAATTAGGACTTACGCAGAGATGTGATAAATCGCATCACTACAAACAGACGGACCTTGGAAATATATGTGTTTCTCAAAAGCAATCAGGTTCGTAGTGGCGCAATTCATTGCGCCTTGCATAAGTCCTACAAATAAGTGTGAACTTTACCATAAGCTTGTTTGACGAGCAATGTTCAAAGAGAATCGCTAAAACGTTGTCCAAACTACAGTATTTGGTAGAACGTTCAGGAACAGACTGCATGGAAAAAGAAACAATCAAATCGGCTTTAGCTGCAATACCCACCGGCGATTTCGCAGAAACTTCAAAAGCATTGTTGGCGACTTTGGGATACCAGAGCGAACGCACACTGGAACTCTCCGGGACAGTAGACGATTTCATTGAGAATTTTCCCGCCCCAAATCCAAACACCCAGACTGAGCAAACATTTCGCAGCACCGTAGCATCCGTACAATTGCTGTTCCAATTTACAAGTGACGAGATCACGGGTGATACGCAACAGACATTGGATTTAGAGACAGGTTTCCTTCAAGAGGGATGGGCGGACAGTTTCCTTTTCTTTTCGGTTGTGCTGAAAGATAAAAACTACGCTCGGAGTCAATATGCCGAGTTCACACGAGAAATCAATAAGCGGCTCCTCACGCCGACTGTGGTGTTCTTTCGCGTTGCCGACCGGTTGACGATCGCTTTTGTCGGCCGCCGCCAACATCGGTATGACGAAAACCGCGACGTATTGGAACAGGTCACGTTAATCAAGGACATTCGCCTCAACAATCCCTATCGCGCACATCTGGATATCTTATCTGACCTCTCACTGAAAGCGTGTGTCCAGTGGATGGAGATCCACAGCAAACCGAAAAACTTCGACGGCTTGCTGGCAGCATGGCTCGCTCAACTGGACACCGAAGCACTCAACAAGCAATTCTATCGGCAGCTCTTCAACTGGTTTGAATGGGCAATCACCGAGGCAAAGTTCCCAACACAGGAGACAAAGACGCTCAGCCCGCAAGAACACGTTATCCGTCTCATCACACGCCTGCTGTTTATCTGGTTTCTGAAGGAAAAAGGATTGGTTGCTGACGCCCTCTTCAACGCAACACAGATCCGCCCCTTGTTGAAAGATGATGACTTTGAGAATGGCGATTCCTACTACCGCGCTGTCCTCCAAAACCTCTTCTTCGCCACGTTAAACACCGAGATAGACAAACGGGGGTTTAGCACAGGTCAGCGCAAAACCCATCGCGATTTCTCACGGTATCGCTATAAAGCAGAGATGCATGACTCTGATAAATTGCTGGACCTGTTTTCCGAAACGCCGTTCATCAATGGGGGTTTGTTCGATTGTCTTGATAGTTTTAAGGGTTCAAACGATGGCGGCTACCGTATCGACTGTTTTTCTGATAAACATTACAAGAAATTGTGCATCCCCAACCGCCTCTTTTTTCAAAAGCATAGCGGACTGCTTTCCATACTTGAACATTACAAGTTCACCGTTGAGGAAAATACACCGATAGAACAAGAGGTGGCACTTGACCCGGAGCTGCTCGGTAAAGTGTTTGAGAACCTGCTCGCGGCGTATAATCCTGAGACGGGTGCGACAGCACGCAAGCAGACGGGCTCCTACTATACCCCGCGCGTTATTGTTGACTATATGGTAGAGTCGGCACTCGTCGCTACACTCTCTCAACAGTGCGATCCGACCGATGGCGACGTGAAGTTGTGGGACGAGCGGCTCCACTACCTCCTTGACTATGCACAGGCGTTTGACGATGCTAAAGAATGGTTTGATGATGCCGAAACAGATAAGGTTGTGCGCGCAATTGCTGAACTCAAGATATTGGATCCAGCAGTCGGTTCCGGGGCATTCCCTATGGGTGTCCTGCATAAACTTACGCTTGCATTGAGAAGGCTTGACCCAGATAACAGTCGGTGGGAACAATTACAGAAAGAACTGGCAGTCGCGCGAGCAGCGGAGGCTTTCAACACCGCAAATCAACAGGAACGCGATACTGAACTGACTGAGATTAGTAGCACATTTGAACGTTACCGCGACTCCGACTTCGGGCGGAAGTTGTACCTGATTCAAAATAGTATCTTCGGTGTGGACATTCAGCCCGTGGCCTGTCAAATCGCTAAGCTCCGTTTTTTTATCTCGCTTGCGATTGAGCAGGAACCGGACAAAGGTGCTGATAACTTCGGTATCAAACCGTTGCCGAATCTGGAGACGCGTTTTGTCGCTGCCGATACACTCATCGGCTTGGAGATAACCGAAACACGGGAATTGCTCCAAGATGACGCTGTACTGCAATCGCTAAAAGAGATCGAAGCGATCCGTGAAAAGTATTTCCTCGCAAACAACCGACAGCAAAAACTTGATCTTGAAGATCGAGAAGACGAGTGCAGGGAACAGTTGAAAACGGAACTGGAGAGGTTGCGAGTCAGATGGATGGAAGGTCAACAGCGAGAAATAGAACGAAAAATTGCGCAGCTGCCCACTGCCAAACAACGTCAGCAGCTCCGAGAAAAGGAGGAGAAAACCTACAACGGACGTAAGGAGAAGTTTGATGCGAACTTTGAAGATGCCCGCAAAATCGCTGGTTGGAAACCTTACGATCAGAATGCAAAGGCAGATTGGTTTGCCCCAGAATGGATGTTTGGCGTTGCAAAGGGATTTGATGCTGTGATTGGGAATCCCCCGTATATCCAATTACAAAAAGCGGGCGGAAGATTGGGACGTTTATATGCACCCTGCAATTTTGAGAGTTTTATCAGGACAGGCGATATTTACTGCCTGTTCTATGAAAAAGCGAATCAACTCTTGAAAACGGATGGGCATGTCTGTTTTATTACCTCCAACAAATGGATGCGTGCTGCGTACGGCAAAAAATTGAGGGATTATTTTATCGCACACACCCAACCCGTTCAACTTTTAGACATGGGACCCGATGTTTTTGATGCTACCGTAGACACCAACATTCTGCTACTACAAAATACAGCCTCCGATAATCCGACTGCCTTCCGCGCCGCAACCCTCGGCACTGACTTTGACAGACATACCGGTAACATCGCACGATACCTGAACAGCAACGGCGTGGCTATGGAGATACCGGTTAAAGGTGAACCTTGGGCGATACTCTCCGCTACAGCACTCGGCTTGAAACGCAAAATAGAGGCTGTCGGTAAACCGCTTAAAGATTGGAATATAAATATCTATCGTGGAGTTACAACCGGTTGCAATGAAGCGTTTATCATAGACGAAGCCACGCGCGAAGATTTAGTGGCACAAGACCCAAAGTCAGCCGAAATCATCAAACCCCTTTTGCGTGGACGAGACATCAAACGTTATGGGGCCCAATGGGCGAAATTGTATCTATTATTTATACCGTGGCATTTTCCTTTACACGAAGATTCTACTGTTACGGGTGCCTCTGAAGAAGCAGAGAGTCTTTTGAAAAAAAGTTATCCTTCTATCTACAACCATTTACTGCAGTATCAAGATAGACTATCAAAAAGAAATAGTTCAGAGACAGGAATTCGGTACGAGTGGTACGCGCTGCAACGTTGTGCAAGCACTTACTATGCTGAATTTGAAAAGACAAAGATTGTTTGGCAAGAAATGGCAACGGAAGGCACATTTATTATTGATAGAAGTCAGTTCTATTCCGTTGATACAACCCGAATTTTAACAGGCGAACACCTTACTTACTTCGTAGGTATTTTCAATTCAAAGTTCTTCCTTTTCGCGTTTAAGAATTATTATGCGGGAGGTCATTTAGGTTCAAGAGGAGTCAGATTTAAGAGTGAGTTTATGAAAGCTTTCCCTATTCCGCCTATTACAGACGCAAACCAACCTCTTGTCAGACAGATCGAAAAGTTAGTTGATGAGATCATTGCTGCTAAAACTGCTACTCCGGATGCGGATGTCGTTTCCCTTGAAAATGAGATTGACCGTGTGGTATATTCTTTATATGGGTTAACTGC
>CAZGAW010000074.1:0-25641 GCA_964523645.1 uncultured bacterium
TGGCTATGCTAGGTGGGGAGGTAGCGGTGCCCTGTATCTGCAATCCGCTAAAGCAGAACTGAATCCCCAGTATGCGGCATGTTTCTGTGGGGACTGTCCCACGCACGTGGTGTTGATGGTTGGGTCTTGAGCAACGGGCACTTGTTAAACCCCGTCAGGTCCGGAAGGAAGCAGCGGTAGATGAGTTGCTCGTGTGACGCAAGGGTGCCTGACCTGAGCTAACGACGCGGGCAACGCTTGGAGAAGCTTGTCAACCCTGGGTGCATAGCCATCTTTGTTAAGGGTTATCAGCAGTCGGTTATCAGTTTTCAGCTAAAGAGGTCTCGATGTAACAATTCTGTATTCCTTGCGTATCCGCCAAATTTGGGTAAATTGTTACAAAGGTGGTTCCTAACTGACTGCCGACGACTGAAACTATAAAAAGGATTGCCTGATGTCTTACGAGGTTCTCGCCCAAAAATGGCGTCCCCAAAACTTTAGCGACGTTGTCGGACAGGAACACGTTACCACAACCCTAAAAAATCAGATCCTCTCCGAACGCATCGGGCATGCCTATCTCTTTTGGGGACCACGCGGTACCGGTAAGACCACAATCGCTCGCATTCTTGCCAAAGCCGTTAACTGTCCCAACCGCACTCAAGAAACCGAATTTGATACTATTAAAACCGCAGAACCTTGCAACCAATGCGAATTTTGCAACGAAATCTCGCAAGATAGATCCTTTGATGTGATCGAGATGGATGCCGCCTCCAACCGCGGCATTGACACGATCCGAGACCTCCGTGAAAACGTCAAACTCTCACCCGCTACCTGCCCCTACAAAATTTACATCATAGATGAAGCCCACATGCTCTCAACGGAGGCATTCAACGCCCTACTCAAAACGCTTGAAGAACCGCCCCCGCATGTCATGTTTATCATGGCAACAACCGAACATGCCAAAATCCCGAAGACAATCAGTTCCCGCTGCCAAGATTTCGATTTTCGCCACCTCGAAGATGAAAAGATAATCGAACGTCTGCAGTTAATTGCTAAAGAAGAAAATATTTCAGCGGATTTGGATGTCCTGACGCTTATCACTCGTCAATCTGAAGGATGCCTACGTGATGCCGAAAATCTATTGGAACGACTCGTCTCCTCTGCTGGTAAAAATTTAACAGTCGAAGCCGTCGAACAAACTATCGGACTCGGCTCGAGTTCCCTCCTCCAAGAACTTACGGAAGCAATTACGGAAAGAGAACTTGCAAAAGGACTCAAAACACTAAATAACCTGACGAAACAAGGTACAGATTTGTCGCAATGCTTAGATCAATTGATTGACTATTTCCGGGATCTACGGCTTTTGGCAATTGACAACACCCTCAGTGAACAGGTTCAGAGCCCTAAGTCAGACCTCCCCAGACTTAAGCAGAAGGCAGAGCAGATGTCCGTAAACAGGCTATCGCGGATTATTAAAATTTTAATGCACACCAATCAGGACATCAAACAGTATGGTTATCCACAACTTCAATTAGAGACGGCACTCATCCAACTTAACTCGCTTGAAGAAGGGGTGCCTCTTGAGGAAATCGTCAATAAATTGTCAGCATTAGAGCAGAAATTCGACGCAGCAGGGCTTTCCGTAACGGCGCAACTTCCACCACAACAGAACGTATTCAATCCCCTGACAAATCAACCATCCACACAAGATGCATCGCCAGATTTGCCTTTCTCTACAAAGTCAGATACACCTACATCGCCACCGTCCAACGCTGCAAAAGGCGCATCCAGCACATATCACAAAGCGCAAATTTCAACGCCTTCTTCACCGGACACAAACACGCCAAGGACCGCACCTGCACCACACGGTCCCCGAGACCTTACAGACCTGCCCTTATTTTGGGAAGAAATAAAATCAAAACTCCCACGAAAACTCAGGCACGGCCTACCAGAAGGATCTGTTCCCGCTGTGAACGGCGCAAATACAATAGAAATTCCGTGTTCACCCTCGTTCCTTTTTATCGTAACCGATGAAGACAAAAGAAATGTAGCCGACATCTTGAAACGTGAAGTCGGCAAACCTGTGAAAATAGAGTTAGTTGCCTTAGATACCGCCCCAGCATCGGTAGTATCCGAGGACACACCCGAAAAAACAGAACGGAAAACACCGCTTATGCGGAAAATAGAAGCCCAGGAGGACCCACAACTTAAAACCGCTCTTGATCTTTTTGAAGCAAAAGTCGTAGAAACCCAATAGCCGCGCCTTTCCAAAGTCAATAAAAAATCAAATGGAAGGGTTTTTTGTTTGGGTGTTTCTTGAACGTTACAGAGATAATCGTGAATGCTCTAACCCACTGCATCGAACCGAAGGAAAATTAGAACTATGAAAATGAACGACCTGATGAAACAGGCACAGCAAATGCAAAAGCGGATGCTTGAAATCCGAGAGGAACTCGCTAATCGCACCGTTGAAGCAACTGTCGGAGGCGGTATGGTAACCGCCGTCGTCAATGGACAACAAGAAATCGTATCGCTTCGCATCACACCGGAAGTCGTTGATCCGCAAGATACAGAAATGCTTGAAGACCTCGTTGTTGCAGCAATCAATGAAGCACTGCAACAATCGCAAGAGATGATGTCGGCAGAAATGAGCAAATTAACCGGTGGCATTAAAATTCCAGGCCTCCCGTAGCTTTTTAAACTATAGATACTCACGCATCGTTCTAAATGCAAAGCAAAACAAATTATGCCATTTAAGGCATAATTTCGTTTTATGATGGTTTCTGGTCAATTTTCAACGGGACCTGAACGCTATAGAGGGGCATCCGTATACGAGAAGGCACAGGCATCTCTACTTATCCCTTGAGGAAATTAGCAGAAAAAATTTATGCAAGAATACCCGAAACCGCTGGCGAAACTCATTACGGAACTCCAAAAGCTGCCAACGATTGGCCAGAAAACAGCGCAACGCTTAGCGTTTTTTATGCTAAAGCTACCTGACACTGAAACTGCCCAAATCGCTGAAGCCATCGCGCAAGTGAAACAACAGTTATCTTACTGCGACGTATGTGGTACTATTACAGACACCAACCCATGTTATATCTGCACAAATCCACGTCGCGATCGTCAGGTCATTTGCGTTGTCGAAGAGTCTGATGACTTATGGGCAATTGAAAGAACCAACGGTTACAAGGGACTCTATCATGTGCTCGGAGGTGTACTCTCACCATTGGATGGAACGGGTCCCGATGAACTCGGGATTAACACACTCTTTCAACGAATTCGGGATGCCTCTATAAACGGAGAACCGGTACGAGAAGTAATCCTTGCCACAAACTGGACAACAGAAGGACAAGCAACTGCCCTCTACCTTACACAGCACTTAGAGGCTTTTGAAATTGCTATCACACGAATTGCCTACGGCATTCCCGTTGGCGGCGATTTGGAGTACATTGATGAGGTAACCCTCGCAAAAGCACTTGAAGGCAGACGGAAAGCGTAATCGATGAAAAAGCAATGGCTTGTAGCACTTTTAGTCAGTCTGTATTGCAGCGTATTTAGCATCGCATGTGCGCAGCCAGATTCAGATAACCAAAATACAGGATTAAGAGGTTCAGCACGCAACCGGGTAACCACTGCGCGCGAAGCGAATGCCGCCTTTGATGCCCAGCGAGCCTTTGACCTCTTGGAGAAGCAGTGTGCCTTCGGACCACGACCACCGGGCTCGGTTGCACACAAGGAAACGCAAAATTTTCTATTTACAGAACTCCAGAAATATGCGAATAGTGTAACCCTTCAACCACACCAGTATAAGACCAAAACGACAACGCTGCACCTAAACAATATCTTGGCAGAATTCGGACCATCAACTGGCGGAGAAACGCTTCTGCTTGCAGCACACTGGGATACCCGTCCCTTCGCTGACCGAGATCCTAAGCCAGAAAATCGGGATAAACCGATCCTCGGTGCCAACGATGGTGCCTCCGGTGTTGCTGTCCTCCTTGAAATTGCGAGAGTCTTAAAGGAACGACCACCGCCACGCAGGGTCGTTATCGTACTGTTCGACGGTGAGGATTACGGCAGATCGGTGGAGGATATGTTTATTGGCTCTCGGTTTTTTGCCCGAAACTTAGGAAAATGGAAACCCGATTACGGGATTCTGTTAGATATGATCGGAGACAAAGATTTAGCACTTCCAATAGAACGCTATTCTTGGAACGCCAATAGGGGCTTCGCAGAGGCAATCTGGCAACGCGCAGCAACACTCGGTTTAGTGCCATTTCAGCCCCGTTTAGGGGATGCCATCATGGATGATCACATCCCATTAATCGAAGTGGGGATTCCAATGGTAAATATTATCGACTTCACTTATCCATATTGGCACACCGTCGAAGATACAGTCGATAAATGTAGTCCTAAAAGCCTTGAAATCGTTGCAACGCTCGTTATTAGTATTATTTATGATGGACTCTAATTAGCCACCAGCGTTATTAACCACTAACTCGTGCTTTAACATTGATAACAGACAGTTTTGCTCGGGTGTTTCTTCAAGTTGATGCTTAAAGTTAAAACGGATTTGAAAGTCCTGTCGTCTCTTACTGACGACTCATAACTGAAAGCCTGCGCAGCAGACAACTCTTAAAAATGAACAATTATCAAAAACATTACGACGTTATCGTAGTCGGTGCGGGGCATGCAGGTTGTGAGGCAGCACTCGCTGCGGCACGAATGGGCTGCGAAACACTCATCGTCACGATCAATCTGGACACTATCGCAAAGATGTCTTGCAACCCTGCTATCGGCGGGCTTGCCAAGGGACACCTCGTTAAAGAGATAGACGCACTCGGCGGTGAGATGGCAAAAAACATTGACAAAACCGGGATTCAATTTAGACGCCTAAATACCAAAAAAGGCCCCGCAGTTCGATCCAGTCGTGCACAAGCCGATAAAAAGGCGTACCAAGATGAAATGAAACGGGTCCTTGAAGCGCAACAACAATTGGACATCAAACAGGTATTAGTTGAGGAGCTGCTCGTCGAAAACGGTCGATGCATCGGAATCCTGAGTCAGACGCAAACCGCTTATTTCGGAGAGACTGTGATTCTGACAACAGGCACTTTCCTGAAAGGTATCATCCATATCGGTGATGTATCGTATAGCGCAGGTAGAGCAGGTGAATCTTCCGCCGAGAAACTCTCAGAAAGTTTTTTGAGTCTTGGGTTTGAAATCGGCAGACTCAAAACTGGCACGCCGCCACGCGTCAACGCCCAAACAGTTGATTTTAGTCAGATGGAAATTCAACCGGGCGACGAAAATCCGCTCCCTTTCTCATTTTCAACCGAACGCATCACGCAGCCTCAACTTCCGTGCTATCTGACCTACACGAACCAACAAACACACGATGTCATCCGCGAGAATCTTCACCGATCTGCGATGTACAGCGGTCGGATCGTTGGCATCGGTCCTCGTTACTGTCCTTCAATCGAGGATAAGGTCGTCCGCTTTGAAGAAAAAACCGAACATCAAGTCTTCGTGGAACCGGAAGGTCGGGATACAGATGAAATTTATCTCAACGGTATCTCTGCAAGTCTACCTGAAGATGTACAGGTGGAAATGGTACATAGCATCAAAGGGTTAGAGAACGCTGAAATTATGCGCTTCGGATACGCCGTAGAATACGATTTTGCGCCAGCGACGCAACTACAAGCGACCCTTGAAACAAAACAGGTGCCAGGGCTCTATTTCGCAGGGCAACTCAATGGCACCACGGGTTATGAGGAAGCCGCTGCACAAGGGCTTATGGCAGGAATTAACGCTGCTTTAAAGGTCAAAGGTGAGGCCCCTCTCATTCTTGACCGGTCACAAGCTTACATAGCAGTACTTATCGACGATTTGGTTACTTTAGACATTCGAGAACCCTACCGTATGTTTACATCGCGCGCCGAATACAGGTTAGCATTGCGAGAAGATAACGCAGATTTGAGGCTCACCGAAATCGGTAGACAGATCGGACTCGTTGACGATGCCAGATATCATCAGTTCCAAAGGAAAGCAGCCGCCATCCAAACAGAATTAGGACGTTTGCAGGATACCCTTCTCAAACCGACACCTGAGACTCTGGATAATTTAGCGAGTATCCTCAAGACGGGTGAACTGAAGCAACCAACATCCTTAGCAGAACTTTTGAAACGTCCTGAACTGCATTATGAACAGATAACTCAGATCGTACCACCTGCTACAAATCTGCCACCGGACGTGACGGAACAGGTGGAAATCCAGATTAAATACGACGGATACATCCAACGGCAACAGCGACAAATTCATCAGTTCAAGAAATTGGAAAATTTCCGAATCCCTGAGACATTTGATTATGCTGACGTTCAAGGATTAAAGACAGAAGCGCGTGAGAAACTCGCAAAGATTCGGCCCGCCTCTATCGGGCAGGCTTCACGTTTACCTGGCGTTTCGCCAGCGGATATCTCGATCCTAACGGTTATTCTTCATCAACAGAGCGCAAAACAGCAACCAGCCATCAGTCGTCAGTAATCAGCAAGAAGCGGAAGGTTCACCCAAAAACCTTTTTACTGAAAACCGACAGCTGATAGTCAATATGAGGCACGGTAATTGGCGAAGTACGAACCGGATTTAAAAGAGGTCTTCAATCATTACGGATTTCCGCTAACTGCACAGCAGATAGCACAATTCGACCTCTACCGCGCTGAATTATTACGTTGGAACGAACACATTAACCTGACTGCAATCACTGATAACGATGAGATCATTCATAAACATTTTCTTGATTCGCTAAGTGTCTTGGAACATATCTCAATAAAAGACGGTGATGCTGTAATTGATATTGGAACAGGTGCAGGTTTTCCGGGAATTGTGTTGAAAATTTATATGCCTGACATCCGGTTAACACTCGTTGAATCATCGAAAAAGAAGGTAAGTTTCCTAAAATTTTTGGTTCCCAAATTGAAACTGAATCAAGGGGAAAACGCGCACCAAAGCGCAAATGTTGAAGTATTCGCGGAACGCGCGGAAGTTTGTGCACAACAACAGAAACATATTGGAACTTACGATTGGGTTTTCACGCGTTACGTCGCAGCGATTCAGGATTCGGCGGCGTACTGCATGCCTCTACTAAAACCAACAGGAAAGTGGATAACTTACAAATCTGGCGAGGAAAGGGTTAAAACTGAGATTGATAAAGGTTCAGTGTGTCTCAGTCGCCTCGGTGGAACCGTTGAAACTATTTTTAAAAACTCAAAATTCAATCGAAGTTACATTGTGATGCACCGTACCGAACCACGAATGAAGATCCGTTAACGTTCTTCACACACTTCGTACGCTATAGAAATACAAAGTACGGTATCTTGCGCTATAACAAATCAGGATGGGGTTCAAAAATACAACCTCCCAAATACAATAGTAAGGAAAAATCCTATGAATATCGAGACAACGATTGGGGAGAAAAATATCTCTTTCCTTCATGTAGAAGGAAAGATTCTTGGAAATGCGGCTGACGCGTTCCGTAAAGAGATGAAGGAGCAACTTCAAATCGGGCGCGATAAGTTAGTGGTCGATCTAATGAAGGTTCCGTTAATCGATAGCAGTGCATTAGGGGCAATTGTGGTCACCCTGAAGTCCTATCAGCAATCGGGTGGAAAGTTAGTTTTGCTTAACCCACAGAAAGCTGTCAGGGAAGTTCTGGAGGTAACGCAGCTCAATACCGTCATTGAGATTTATGATACGGAGGAAGGCGCGTGCGCTGCTTTCATATAGCAATCAGCAGTCAGTAAGCGGGTGTAACTTCACCAGAGCCCTCTTAACTGAAAGCCGATAGCCGATGGCTGAAAGCCATTAAAACATGAAAGATAAAAATCGTCCGAAGCGTTCCGGGTTTAAAGTAGGTTTACGGGGTCAGCAGGTAGTCCTGTTTCTGTTAGTATCCTTGATGCCGTTGTTCGCTGTTTCCTTAACCATCAGGTTCTTAGGCGAAAATACACTAAAGGAGAGCGTCGGCGAAAATCTGGTTCTGCTTGCACAAGAAAAACTCGCTCGATCAGACAGCGCTATCTCCGAAAAAATCGAAAAAATTCAAGCAGAACTTCCAAACATCCAAGCAGCAGTTGTGTACTCGAACACCGCCAACGAAGAACAGAGCGTATTTTTTAGTGTATGGGCACAATTAGAGGACAGTATCCGTTTGCTTGAAACTTACGCAGGCTATAAAACTGAAGTAACCATTACAAATGCCTCGGGGTATGTCCTCCGTTCAAATAATCAACGACTGGATTACGACACAACAAAAATGTCCCCACATCGGGTGCAGGACAAACACTGGTGGGCAAGAGCATATAATAACGGTATAGGTTACCCGTTTGTGGAAGATGTTCTCTATGATGAAGTGCGAGGCGTACATTTTCTTCCAATCGCACTGCCAATACGGGCAGCTGCTAAAGGCACCGCTGGAAAGAAAAAAAATAATACGGTCGGTGTGCTAAGAACATTTCTGTTTCTACCTGAACTCACCACTTTAGTTGCAGCACTACCCGAATTGGCGGAAACATATACAATCTTAACGAATCAATCAGGCAAAATCATCACAGCTTCACCGCAAAGCGGGTATCAAATAGATAATTACATAGAGATGAGCAACGCCGCAGAAGAAGCAATTATTGAAGGGAAAAAAGGCATCAATGGAAAGTATTATGGCTACGAACCGGAAAGTGAGATGGACACTCTCGATGAACCTCGCATCTATGGTTGGGCGCGGACGCAACTTTCAACCATGGAACCGTGGAAGGCTCAACAAAACTTTAGCAACTGGATCGTCTTTATTTCACGTCCTATCTCTTCTGCTTACGCGGGTGTCGCTCGGTTGAATAGATACATTTTTTATGTTACCATTGGATCAAGTTGTATCGTTGTATTAATTGCTTGGTGGGCCGCACAACGGATAGCGAACCCTATATTGAAAGTCGCTCAGGCAGCACGTAGTATCGGACAGGGTGAATTTGACAGCGAAATCACTGTTAACTCTGATGATGAAGTCGGTGTTCTCGCTGAAGAATTCAACGAAATGCGTCGGAATCTGAAAAACGCTGTTGATCGATTAACACAAGAAGAGAAAAAACTCACGGCTATTGTGGACAATCTCGGTGAAGGTTTGATTGTCGTTGAACCCACTGGACGCGTCCTTTATGTCAACCCGGTAGCCGAGCGCCTTCTGAACTTAGGGAACACCACCGGGCACGAAAATTTTGTCATCGTCGATACAGCAAACAGTACAATTTGTTGGAAGAAAACATCAGAAAATGAAGAAGACACAAAAACAGATACAAGAACTATTAACATGAAAATATTGTCTTCCTCTCGGCGTGAAGTGGCACAACACCAAACAGTCTTCGCGAATGCCACAGGCGCATTCGTCGTCGAGATAAATGACAATGGAAATCAACCTGACAGCGACGGGTACCGAGTACTCCGTATCATAGCAAGCCATTTCTCTGATGAACACAACAACATTGTTGGTACTGTCTATGTCTTTGATGACATCACCAATGAACACGAAATCGAAAAAATGAAGTCGGAGTTCGTTTCGCTTGTGTCCCATGAATTGCGAACACCCCTAACATCCATCATCGGATTTATCTCGCTAATACTTGATGGAAAGACTGGCAAAATTAATCAGAAACAACACGAAAGCTTGAGCCGCGCGCATCGCCAATCGAAACGACTCGCCGCGCTTATCAACGATCTACTTGATGTTTCCCGCATTGAAGCGGGCCGCATTGAGATGAAACAGGAGCAGGTAAAAATAGACAGGATAGCTGAACGACGCATCGAAGAACTCCGTCCACAAGCGGACGAGAAAGCTATATCTCTATTTTTTCAGGCACAATCCAATTTACCACTTATGATCGGGGACGCAGACCGGATTGGGCAAATTTTTATTAATCTTATTGGAAATGCTATCAAATTTACACCAGATAACGGAAAGGTGACGGTCAGAATTTCAAAATCCCTACAAAACGGGAGTGCTACTGATGGATTTCATGTTGAAGTTGTTGACACAGGCCCCGGAATCCCCGCTGAAGATAGAGAAAAGATCTTTGATAAATTCCAACAACTTGAAAATGCCCAAGCACGAAAGCCACAAAGCGGCACTGGCTTAGGACTTTCAATCGCTGCCGGAATCGTCGAAGCACATGGTGGACGTTTGTGGATGGACACCGGAGATAACGGACAAGGGTGCAACTTCCAGTTTTTTATTCCGTTGGAAAAGAGAAAAAATGGCTGAAACGATCTTGATTGTCGATGACGACCTCGATATCCTCGAATTGCTAAAAATGAATCTGGAACCGGAGGGTTACAATGTCCGAACCGCAAATGACGGTGAGAGCGCAGTACAAAGTGCATCCACGAACCCGCCAGATATCATTCTTCTTGATGTAATGATGCCACATAAAGATGGCTTCCAAGTCATTGAAGAACTAAAAAATATCGAACACACTAAAAACATTCCTATCATTTTAGTTACAGCACGCGGTGAGACAGAAGATAAAGTTCTCGGCCTGGATACCGGCGCAGACGATTACATCACAAAACCATTTGACTTACGTGAGGTAACGGCGCGGGTTGAAGCCGTTTTGGGTAGAACCCGCCCCATCAAATACATTAACCCCTTAATGCATGCGATGGGAGACAAGTTCAGCGAAGAGGGATTGCAACAACTCGCAGGACACCTTCAAGCTGCCGCCGCTATTCAAAAAAAATTGTTACCAGAACAAGCACCAAGTCCAGAAGGTTTTGATATTGCAACGCTGCTCCAAAGCTCAACATCCGTCTCTGGTGATTTTTATGACTTCATTCCGTTGAATGAAACACAGATCGGACTCGTTCTTGGTGATGTAAAGGGGAACGGTATCCCCGCAGCATTGTTGATGGTGATGATTCGGACAGCACTCCGCTTACTCTGCCACGAGGAAGATACCCCTGCATCAATCCTCAAACGGATTAATGACTTAGTCGTAAGGGACACCGAAGCAGACTTGTTCGCAACAATGGTTTACGGTATATTAGACATAACGAATTCAACCTTCACGTATTCAAATGGAGGGCACTGCTATCCATTCCACTGGAAGAATCGTCGCAAAATGGGGGTCTTAAAGACAGAAGGCATGTTGATAGGCGCATTTGAGGAAGCGACGTTTTCGAGCGATGTCTGTTCCTTATCTCCAGGCGATATTCTTGTTTTTTATACCGATGGTATTACCGAAACGGAAATTGGAAACAGTGAAAACCAAGAAACATCTATGCCTATGGAACATGATGATGAAATCCGAAACGCAATACCAACGGATATGTTCTATGGTGGAGAAAGGCTTGCCACATGTATTTCCAAAAACGAGGCATTGTCAGCATCAGCACTATGTGAAGCGGTTGTTAACGATTTAACACTGTTTAGCGGAAACACAACCAACCATGACGACAGAGCATTGATTATTATCAAACGAGATACTTAAATTAGGACGGGTATAGTGTGGAATTGCTCGTATATAGTAGATACTGAAAATATATGCACACAAGATTTGGTACTTCCCCACTCGCTGGCAAGGTTTCCTAGGGGAAACACCCTATCAAAAACACCTCGCCTCTTTCGTGTGTCTAATTAATTCTAAGGTTTACTATAATTGTGGGTTTTACTATAATATGCTTTTGGTATAATGATTTTAATGATACCAAAAAAATGCTAATGGAAGTTAACAGTCCTCGGTTCAGAGATTTCGTTTAACAAAATCTCCGATAACTGATAACTGATAACTGAAGACTATAAAAGAAGGAGCTTCAAACGTGGGCGAGAGAACTGAACAGGCTATTACGCTTTCTCTCCCAAGTTCAATGCAACATGTTAATCTACTCAAAGTGATTGTCGCAGAGATTCTGAAAGAGACAAATTTCGCAGAGGACGTTCAAGAGCAAATTAACCTTGCTGTCATTGAAGCGGGTACAAACGCGACCAAGCACAATAAAGAGGAGCCAGAAAAACAAACGACTTTTCAGTTAATTCTTGCTGAGAACCAATTAACCCTTATCCCTGAGGATGAAGGTGAGGAATCTTTGTGCGAAGAAACTGGACAAGTTATCACACTTTCTCTCCCAAGTTCAATGCAGCATGTTTACCTACTCGACGTTGTTGTCACCGAGATTTTGAAAGAAACGAATTTCACAGAAGACATCCAAGAGCAAATTAACCTTGCTGTCATTGAAGGCGGGACAAACGCGATCAAACACGGGAATAAAGAAAACCCAAACAAAAAAGCGACCCTCGCATTCACACTTGCTGCGGACAGAATAGAGATCGTTATCAAAGATGAAGGCGATGGCTTCACACGCAAGGAGGTAGCGGATCCTCTCGATCCGGAAAACCTGCTTAAAAGCAGCGGTAGAGGACTCTTTCTGATGGAAGCCTGCATGGACGCAGTAACTTACGAAGCCGATGGGACTATTATCAAGATGGTTAAATATATAGAGGGTCCAGAAACGTAACTATATTCTCTCTCGGATTTTCGTGGATTTGGCGACTCTCATCAGATGAGTGGAAAGGGTTGAGACCCTTCTCACGCAACACATCCAAGTCTTTTCCTGTATAGGGCGCAAAACGGTAAGAAAATACAAATTGCCCTTTATTTATTTAACAGCATAATTTGGAAAATATTGAACTTTTCATCGGGAAATATCCAAGGAGCTGAAAACTGGAATCAAGTTCCCAGACTTGGAAATATACTCAACTTTCAAGGAATTTATATGCAAGTCAACCTTCGACACAAAGGCAGTATTACAATCTTAGATATTGAGGGGAAAGTTATTGGAGTAGACGCCTTAGCTCTCAAAGACATCATCGATCAACAGATTCAGGAAGCAGATCGCGAAGCGGAGCAGGCGGAAAAACTCAATTTAATTTTAAACATGGAACGAGTCCAGATGATGGATAGCTCCGGCTTAGGAGTACTCGTCTCTGCTCATAACACCATCCGGCGGAACGAAGGACAGGTGGTTCTTTTGAACCTCGGCGGCAACGTCAGAAGTCTCATTGTTATGGCAAAGCTGATGACGATCTTTGATTGTTACGATACGGAAGCAGAAGCGATAGCTGGAATCATAGGAACTTAAACGTCCAACACTCAGAGCGTAATCCTCAGCAGCCAGAGACAATTGGACTTAACACCGTGAACACTATCCTGTAAGCCTCTATAGGCTTGCCCGGGGAAAGGTGCCCAGATTTATGGTAACACCTATAAATAAATAGACATTTCAGTAGAAGCAAACCGCCACCACCCTTGGCGAAGTTTTCAACCTCGCCTCTTTCGTGTGTCTAATTAATTCTAAGGTTTACTATAATAGTTAAAAATATGGAAACGCGTATTCTCAAGGACCTTGAAGAAAACCCCAGTCTATGGTACAAATGCACCGGATGCCAAGAGTTCGCTTTCAAAAACGAACTTGAACGGAATCTCTATATCTGCTCATATTGCGGTGCTCTGTTCCCTCTACTTGCTGCAAAACGGCTTGAGTATTTACTTGATGACGCTTCAACAGTGGAAACCAAGGCTACTAAGGAGTCTGGACTTATCGCCGAGGGGATGATTTCAGGGCATCCCGTCTGTTTGTTCATCTCAGATATAGATGTAATCCCAGCAGAGATCAATGCTTCCTTTTTTCTTTCAGCGATTGAAAGTGCCTTGCAAAAACAGATACCATTGATTACGATTGTCGCCTGCCAACCGAACGCACCGCGTGCAGCTTTAGCAGAAACCACCTATTTGACGATGCAAATAGCGCGATTAGCGGATACACCGCTTCCACATATTACTGTTCTAACCGAAACAGAAGTGTATCCACTGGCGACATATCTCCCTATCGGCGAATTGGTTATCGCAGAAGGTACAGCCCCTGAAAAATCAACATCACCCAATCTACAACCGGCATTGCATGCTCCAGAAGAACAACTTCTGACGCAGCCATCATCAGAAAAAGACGTGGAACCTGACCTAAGCGTTGATTGTTATACCTCCCGCGAGGATTTGCCAAGTACATTGGGCTTATTTCTGAATTTTTTCCACGATAGCTAGCACAGTGTTCGCGTACCGTAGAAAGATACCTCACCATGAAAAGAGAAATTTTGCGTGACGATCCGCATAACATAGGCATTTCTGAAAACAGGTCTAAGCGCGCTTTCTTCGCCACCCAGAAATTTGAAGAGATCTTCGGCAGTACCCCCGAATTTATCGCCTCAGCTCCCGGCAGAGTAAACCTCATCGGTGAACACACAGATTACAACGACGGTTACGTGTTTCCAGTTGCGATTGATAAATATCTCAACATCGCCGCCCGCAAGCGATCTGGTGGACGCGTCAGGTTACATGCTTTAGATGTCAACGATTCTTACGAATTTTGCCTTGATACGCTCCCTTCCATTTCACAACAAGCACCAGCATGGAGCCGCTACCTCATCGGGGTTGCGTCCCTCCTACAAGCTTCAGGGAGAAAAGTATCTGGGATAGATGCCGTCATAACAGGCGATGTACCGATTGGTGCGGGTTTGAGCTCCTCAGCTGCGCTTTCAGTATCAGCTGCGCTTACTTTTTTAACCACCAATCCCGAATCTGGAGCAACTAAGAGTATTGTACAGCCAGAGATCAACAACAAAGAACTCGCGGCATTGTGTCAACGGGTAGAACATGAATTCGCCGGTGTCAATTGTGGTATCATGGATCAGACCATCTCGCTGTTAGGACAGGAAAATCAAGCACTGTTCTTAGATTGCCGCTCGCTTGAACACGAACACGTCCCCCTCAATTTGGCAACACACTACATCGCTATTTGCAATACGAAGGTAAAACGTGAACTTGCGGCATCTGAATATAATAAACGCCGTGCGGAATGTGAAAAAGGCGTTGCAATCCTTAAAAAATGGTTGCCCCACATCTCTTCGCTTCGCGATATTACGCTAACAGACTTCAAAAAACATGAAGAAGAACTTCTCCCCATAACACAAAAGAGGTGTCGGTATGTGATTGAAGAGAACACCCGTGTATTAGATGCGGTTGCTGTGCTTAAAACGCGGCACCAACGAACCACAGAAGAGACAGACGAATCACTCATACAATTCGGTAGACTCATGAACGCATCTCACAACGGGCTTCGAGATGATTACGAAGTCAGCTGTAATGAGTTAGATTTGCTTACTGACATTGCATGCAGCATCACGGGTGTAGTTGGAAGCCGAATGACGGGTGCGGGTTTCGGTGGATGCACAGTTAATATCGTTCATAGGGACGTTTTAGAAACATTTCAAACGCTCGTAATGACAGAGTACTACAAACAAACCGGTATTGAACCTGAAATTTATCTCTGTAATGTCAGTAACGGCGCACAAGTTTTCTGGAACAGTTAAGAAAGTGTTCTAAAGCACCTAAAGTTGGGGCGAGACCCCTTTCAACTTCACAACTTACAAACTTTACTGACTACCTTAACTGACAACTCTCTTGGCATTAAATTAAAAAATGGAATATAGCATTGGCATCGATCTCGGCGGAACAGACATCAAAGCTGGGTTAGTTTCATCAGCAGGTGATATCTCTTGCCGCGTGGTACTTCCTACAGATGTTGCGGTAGGCGGTCCCAAAGTAGTAGCCGCTCGAATTGCGGAAGCCGTCCGTCAAGTTATCGTAAAAGCCATCAGCCATCAGAAAGAGAGTGGTCAATCGTCAGTACTGACCGCTGAAAGCCGAAAGCCGAAAGCCATTAAAAGCGAGATATGGATTGGACTGGGGGCACCCGGACTTATCATCGCTGAAACAGGCGTTGTCCACTTCTCACCTAATTTTCCCGGCTGGACTGATATCCCCCTTGTCAGTTATGTAAATACAGAACTGGCGAAACTACACATTCCGAAAATTTCTGAGAAACACAACTCACAGACGCATAGCCATGAGAAGTATAAACTTATCTTAAGAGGTATGGACAATGACGTAAATGCGATGACTTTGGGTGAACTTCGTCACGGTGCTGGTGTTGGATACAAAAACATCGCCGCATTAACGCTCGGTACAGGCGTAGGTGGAGGCGTTGTGATCGACGGGCAAGTTTATCATGGCAGTCAAAATACTGCCGGAGAATTAGGACACACTGTTGTTGAACCGAATGGGCGTTACTGCGGGTGTGGTAATCAAGGTTGCCTTGAGGCTTATGCGGGTGCGAAAAATATTGTTGAACGCACCCAAGAAAAAATAGAAACAGGACAGCGTACGATTCTAACCAAGAGAATAAAGGATGGAACAGCACTAACGCCACGGCAAATAGCGGAAGCAGCACACGCGGGCGATAAACTTGCAATCGAGGTTTTCGCTGAAACAGGACGATATATAGGTATTGCCCTCACCTCAATAGCGCATATTCTCAACCCGCAAATTGCAATTATTGGTGGCGGTATTGCGGAAGCTGGTGAAACACTCCTTTTTGAGCCCATCCGGGCTGAACTTTCCAAACGTGCTATGGACATTCCAGCACGCATGAAAATCGTAAAGGCACACCTTGGAAATGATGCGGGTATTGTCGGGGCTGCGATGCTTGCCCTTGAAAGTAAGCAGTCTGCAGTATAAAATGTATTTTTCCGAAATCTACCACAGAAAACTTACAGTCAGGGAGAACACAAATGAAAAATAAAATAAATCTGTTGAAAATTTTAAATGCTCAACCCGAAAACCGAAGGAACGCGAAAATTATAGACTCGCCTTGGGTGTCCATCGTAAAGATTTTAGCAATACTCTGTTTATCCGTGATCTCACTGAGTTGTTCAAGGGTCCCAGAGGTCCCAGACTTCATTAAAGACACCTTCCAGCCAGAAATGATTGTCCCTGTGTTCGACCCTGATGCCCATATCATGCCACAGACTGGCACCATTGGTTACGTCAAAAACGGTGTAAAAGCAATGGCGGTACCACTAAACGATGTAAAGGCAGTTGATGCGTTTGGTATCTTTATCTATAACGGAACCGATCACTGGATATCTTTCAAAAAGAAGGATTGCCAGATGCTTGACGGCACTGGAAGCGTTACGAAGCCAATTGATAAATCACAGGAATCTTTTTACCTAAAAAAGAACTTCAGACCGAAGCTGCCACCCGAATTCGGTGCGGAAGTGTTCCGATGGGATAAGGCTATTAGAGTACAAGGTAGTCCAGCAGTCCTTCCGAGAGAAGACCTTGAGAGAACGACAGTGATGCCGGGACAATACGCGAGATTTTTCCTCTACTTCCGCAAGCGCAGCATTACCTATAGCAGCTTGCGAATCATTGTGCCGAGAGTCACGAGTGATTTCAATGAACAACAAACAACCTTCGTCTTCAAATTTAAAGTGCAACGAGGTTAAACACGCACACGCGAAGCGGAAATTCCGAGAAAAAATTGGGAAGTGTGCTAAAGTTGGGAAGTTTCAATGCCTCACTTTGCGGACTTTAGAACATTTTACAGACTGCCTTTGCCTGCTTCTCCTCGCGCTCTGTTTGAGTTGCGCCCTACCCGAAGGCGAAATTGCGCACGGAAGTACCCAAGCAAAAACACCCGTTGAAATCCTACTGTCTAACCGCGAACGGGATGCCCCCCCTATATTGGACATCCGGTACATAGAAACACTCGGTAGGACAGGACAAGGCGCGGGTGAATTTCGGACCCCCTTAGGACTGGCTATAGATGAAGCAGGTAGAATCTACATCGCCGATGCGGGTAATAATCGGGTGCAGGTGATTGACGATACTGGAAATTTCATCATAGAATTCGGAAGTCGTGGATGGCAGACGGGGGAGTTCGATCATCCGACAGACATAGCGTTGAGTTTTCAAAGAAGTTACCGGCTCTATGTAGTAGATACAGGCAATAATCGGGTACAATACTGCAATTTTGTGGATCGAATTTTTTACCCACTCAGCGAGAGTGCAGACGACATACCGCTTGATGGTCCTGAAGGCATCGGCATCGGACGAAACGGTGAGGTTTATGTCGTTGATACTGGTAATCATCGCTGGATCGAATTTAACGTTGCCGGGGTCCCAGTTGTAGCACGCGGAAGCTTCGGAAGCGGCAGTGAGCAACTCTGGAACCCTACAGACTTGAGTGTTGATGCCCACGGAAACGTTTACGTCGTTGATACCGGCAACCATTTAATAAAAAAATATGATTTCAGTGGTAACCCTATCGACACGTGGGGTGGCGAAGGAAGCGCACTTGGACAACTGCGGGAACCAAAATGTCTCACCTTAGACGAATGGAATTACCTCTATGTAACAGACAGCGGCAATCGGCGTATCCAAGTTTTCACACCTGATGGTAGAAGCATCACAGAATTTAGTACCGCTGCGCTTTTAGAACCAGCGGGGATTGCAGTCTCGAAAACCGGACGTGTCTTCGTGAGTGATGCCGAAGCGAACGACATAAAGGTGTTCCAAATTTTTCGGAAAAAATAGCCGTCGGCTATCAGCCGTCGGCGGTCAGGAAGAGCGTTCCGATGCATATCAAACATCTCTTGCTGAAAGCCGAAAGCCGAAGGCTGATGGCTATTCTTGCTTCCTTCTGTTTGTGCGTGCTACCATGTCCGAGTAGTAAAGCACAAGCCCCTTCTAACAACGTAGCAAAAGCCCTCGAACTTCCCACATTTTCCGTTCTCCAGAAAACCGAACTTTTTGAATTGAAAGCAGAAGCGCAAGAATTCACAGTAAAGTACCCACCGATTCTGCCAAACAGCGAACGGATAACGAAGTCAGACGGGAAAGTGCTCGTACGGGGTGTCGATTATCAGATCGATTTCTATTTAGGAAAAATCACTGTAGGGGCAGGTCTCGTGCCTGACCACATCGAACCATCCTCAGACAAAACTTCCGAACTAAAAATAATCTACCGGACCCTGCCATTCGCCATCAAACAGGTCTATAAACGCGACCTCTACGGTCCAGCAGGCGGCAGTCAACAAGATAGCAGTCAGCCGACAACTGACAGTTCCCAACAGCAAACAGATTTTCTTACTGACGGTCTCCGACAGCCGACAACTGACAGCCAATTAGAAGTGTCTGGAAGTCAAACGTTTGGTATCTCGGTTGGCAGTGGACGAGGCATATCGCCGAACCAAGAACTCCGCGTCAATGTGGAGGGTAAAGCCGCTGAGAACATCGCTGTCCTTGCGCTGCTGTCCGACCAAGATTTGCCCATCCAACCCGAAGGAACAACCGAAAACATTCAAGACATCGATCAGAAATTGATTCGTATTACGCATCCGAACATGCGAGGAACTTTAGGTGACATTGAAGGGTCGCTCGGTCCGTCGGAGTTTATTTTTTTCCCGCGTGCATTAGAGGGTGTACAGGTGGAAGGTGATTTCAAATGGGTGGACTTTCATCTCATTCCAACTGCCATTCCGAAAGGACAATCTACGAGTTTGGTGCTTCGCGGTGAGGAAGGCCGCAGTGAATATCGGCTTACGGTTGACGGGCAATACGTCATTGTGAAAGCAGGCAGCGAAATCGTCTGGTTGAATGGTGAGCGGATGCGGCGTGGTGAAAACAACGACTATATCATCCGTGAATATGGAGATCCAATCGTCGAGTTTAATAGCAAACACCTCATAACAAGCAACGATGTAATTCGGATCGACTTTGAATACATCCCTGAAGAGCGGGCGTACCAACAGAATCTTTACGGACTCAGCAGCACCTTCATACTGCCCGGTGAACGTCTAAGGCTTGGGGCATCCTATGCCGTTGAAGCAGACCTGAATCAACCCGAACAGGCTCTTATTCAGCTCCGAGATACAGAATTGGAGGCACTTCGCCAAAATATCCTCGATCCAGAGGAAGACGGATCGCCGCTTACAGCACCACAAAAGCATACTGTGTGGGGATTAGAAAGTCGTTTGAACGTTACAGAACAGGCGTGGATCGAAGGTGAACTCGCTTACAGTAATCTTGATAAAAATACATATTCCACCGTCGATCGGAAAGAGGTGAGTCGGGCATGGAAACTGATCGGGTATGCCGATTGGGATTTCGCAACATGGACCGACCAGCTGCGTCCGAAACTGACCACAAATCTTGATATACGATCCATGGATGCCGATTTTGTACCCGTGGGTGCCTCAAGTAGCAACCGCTCCCGCTCCCGTTATGAAACACAATATGCCAAAGAGGGTTTTGATGATGCGTTTTTGCTTAACGCTGCAGGCAGCCCGCGAACTTCCCAAGATGAAAGAACGATGAATTTCGACATTCAGATGATTCCGACAGATTGGTTAGCAGTTGACGCAGGCATTGGTAGAAGCGAAGAGAGAGACCCTGAACAAAAGGCATTCGTTCAGGAAACGACAGAATCCACAGATGATCGTAGGGGCGAGGTCACCTCGCCCCTACAAACAGCAAACGCGACGATCCGTAACAATTTCAATTGGGGTGTCAACTTCAACCAGCGTTCAGGACGTGGGTTCACGACTCTCACTCCTGCGCCAAGAAACACGCGCATAGGCAGACAAGAGAAGCTCCCTGCTGAGCCCAAACAGCGCACGTCTACAGGAGCGGCGTTATTGAAGAAGTTACCGAATCTCCGTTGGGACGACTACCGTAGCAGTTCTCGTATGGACGGGACAGATTCAACAAGGGCACAAACACTGCAGAAGTCACGGCAAGAAGGAAATCTGTCGTATCCCCTGGGTCCCTTCAGAATCATAGGAACACTGGGACGAGTAGCGTCGAACGAACCGCTTGACGCTACACTCAATCGAAAGCGGAATCGGGCAACCGGTCGTATCGATCTCGCTGATTTCAAGTGGGCATCCTTGAACACCAGTTATGAACTTGAGGAGGCTTTCGCGAAAGAACCACTGCTCACTGTTGATGATGCGCCTCTCGGTTTGTCGGATTGGCAGCGGAGCACCACTGCTCGGACCTGGAAAGTCGGCATCCTTTCACAACAACAATCTTTTCTCGACGGTGGAATGAGTCTGACTGCAAACCTCGCACGCCGGATGTTAAAAGCGCATACCGATTTGGGTGCAAATACAACGACACAACTCGCGGATGTCAATTTCCAACTCACACCCCTCAGTCGAGCGATTGACATAGAAATCACCTATGAATTAGATAAGAAACTAACAAGCCAACGCCGCGAAATCTATACCGACATCCATCCACACACAGGCATTCGGCTCCAACCCGGTGAAGGATATTTCGTGAAGTTAGACGATCTGCACTATGTAGAGGATCCCGAAGAAGGCACCTACATCAAATTCTATCAAATTGTGGGTGATAAACCGACAACAGCGGTAGAGGCAGAGATCCGAGTACGCTTTCAACCGCGTCAGTTTTTCACACGCCGTGCCAGAGCGCAGCAACAGCAGCAACGTGATTTAATGCAGTCGCGTGATAGCCTACGTCCAACTCGGTTGCCATCTACTCAAAACGGAAACCAGAAAACACCACCTCTGTCCGGTATCACGACAACTCAAAGCCCGCGTCTGTCGCGTTTAGAGTGGTTTCTAAACGCCCTCAGAGGTCAAACGCGACTGTGGCTGACCGAAGAACAAGAGGTCGAGGACGCGGTGTCGCTCTATCTGCTCCAAAGCCTACAAGGCTCAGAAACGCTTTTCGGACGATTGAATCAGCACCATCGGTTTGAATTCTCACCATCACCAGCCTTTAGTTTCGAGGTCAACCTTCGCGCTGGCGAGACACTCAACCGCCGGATTAATAACCAAGAACGTCATAGACATCATCGCACGTGGGACACGAGTCTCTCTGTGAACCCGACGCAACGCGTGTCTCTCGGTGTAAATTGGGAACAACGTCGAGAGAGCGAAAAATACCGTCAATTCCAACTTGAAGAATTCGTAGAGGAAACCCAACCTATGACGAAAAAGTCAGAACTTCCGTCAACACCTATTTCAGACTTACGTCAATTTGAGCAGACAACGGAATTGAGTCTGCGGTATGAATTGAGCAGTGCCATAAGATGGAGCGGTATCGGTGGATATAAACGGACAACAGATGAAGAGCAGCTTGACGAGGAACCCGAGGCGAGAACGCGTACCTTCTCGTTTGAGAATCGCATCACCTATAGTCTCATCGGCAAGGGACGCATCGACATCAATTACAAACTCGGTTACGGTGAGAGCCTCGGTGGGTTACCCTTCGCGCAATACACCTTTTATGAGGGCATCAGTCACGAAATACGCACGACGGCAGATTACAGATTGCGGAGATTCACCGATCTCCTGTTCCGACTCAATTACCGTTTACTCTCCACAAAACAGCGGAAACCCGAACACCGCCTGGAGATGACGGTCAGCTTAGAACTCTAAGATAAATGTAGGTGTTTTTGTTTGGGTGTTTTCCCCAGGTAGGCGGCTGAGCATTATTTGGGTTATACTATCGCTTTCGCTACGGTTGAAGTGCTTTCCGCTTAATATTTCCCCACGTTGTAGCGACTTTATCCTTCGGCGAAACCGCGAACAAGGTACCCCGCATCACAGATCTAATTTCGGTTTCACTGAGCGCACGACTCCATATCGCGACTTCGTCAATAGAGCCATTTTCAAATGCATACTTGGGTTTACCTTCAGCACACCCAATCCGCAAATCCTGATCATTGGCACCATTGAAGCGAGGATGTTTTCTCGTATCAAGATCAAGGATGTTTTCTCCATCAAGGTACATTTTCACAGAGGAATCTGCACACACCCCAACAATGTGATGCCACATGCCATTCTTCATCTTGTTGTTGATTAAAATCGTTTCCTGGAATTCATCCCTTCCTAATATAATCCCGAGACCACCAGGATCAAGATCCTTTTTATCGTAGACTACCATACCATATTGGCTGTGGGATCGGTTATAACTCCCCTTATCAAGCCATTGGGAAGAACTACCCTTCCAATTCTCGTGATATACCCATGCCATCATCGTGATCTCTTCACTGATTTCCAGTTCATCAGCGGCAGGGACATTCACACAATCTTCGGTATCATTAGTAATATGAACAGCGTTCCCATATTTACCCTTGACAAATTTGGTGTCTTTGACAACTTCGGCATCAAGTCCGTTGCCAGATTCATCAAGAATCCGTTTACCCTTGACGTTGTCGAACGTAAAGTAAACGACAAGATCTTTATCAAGATTTGCGGTTGCATATCCGCTTGTGATAAGCGTCAGAGCGATGAGTGAAGCGTAGAGAAATGATCGTTTCATTCTGTTTAGTCTCCTAAATGATTCAACTTTGCCAGAGATTGTAGAGAATATTGTAGGGGCGAGGTTACCTCACCCATAACTGTCAATTTTAGAAAAAACAATCGTCGCAGCCCCAGTCCGGTAGGTGCGGTTTGCAACCGCACCATAAGTGTCAATTTAAGGAATTCATTCCTCGTAGGTTGGGTAGAACGGATCATAATAGGAGACCCTCGCTTGAAGAAAAATACACCGGCTGCGCAAGTCCCTACCTTCACAAAGAAATAGAGTGAAACCCAACACTCCCCGCTGACGCTTGCCAACACCTTGACATGCAAAGTTGGGTTTCGCTACGTTTTTGAGGGTATACGGCGTGTATAGCGTTGAGATGTTTTTGTGGTATCCGTATTATTTTCTCGGTGCCGCTCTACCCAACCTACAAGGAAAATCGCCGGTTATGGAGCGTTCGGCCTCCCTGTACTGCCTTCATTGTCCCGCAACCTATCCACTAAATTGACACCTATGGTGCGGTTTGCAACCGCACCGGATTTTACACAAAAACCTACTGGATTGGGTGCTACTTGTCGCCTTTGGACGTATCTTTGAAGACTTCATTCCAATCCCACAAGAAGATTGTGCCATCCATGGCAGTGCTGACGAGTGTTTTCCCATCAGGTGAAAATTTCAACGTCTCCACTACCTGCGTATGTCCATCAAGCGCGGCAATTTGGTCTCCCGTCACAACTTCCCATACCAGGATTGTTCCGTTGCTCGTTCCATTGACAAGAATCGCACCATCGGGAGAAAATACCAACGGTTTAGCATAATTACGAAATGTCACTCTACCTCGTTTATGCACAGTGTTAATTGAAAGAAGTTTATAACCGGTATTCACATCCCATAAATGGACTTGACTATGTGCCCCGACAGCAAGCAAGGTCCCGTCTGGAGAAAATGCCAATGCAGCAATCAGCCCCAAATTCTTTTGCGCCGTCGGTTCTTCAAAAGCAGCCAAGGCACCGCCAGTCAAAACGTCCCACATTTGGATTTTCCCCTGATACGTTCCACTGACGAGCCGTGCGCCATTCGGAGAAAATGCCAGTGCAGTAACCGTCGGCATATCGAAAACACCAGCTTTCAGATCAGCAAGAGGAATTTCTTGTTCGACACCAGTTTCCGTATTCCACAAGCGAATTTCACCAACACCACTAAACGCCACTGTTCTGCCATCCGGTGAAAAGGTGAGTTTATCGGTGCCTTTATTATGCGGCAGCGTTGTTAATTCACGTCCCGTGCTGACATCAGTCAAACGAATTAGATGATCTGACCGCCCGAAAGAAAAAGAGATACCGTGACCTCCACCGAAAATCATAGTGTTTTCTGCACCAACGCTGGCGAGCTTCGTACCATTAGGTGAAAACGCCAAGGTTGGGAACCAATTCCGCTGCCCAGCATCTTGGATAGCGGACTTCTGCGATGTTTCTATATCCCAAAAGGTAATTACACCATTAAACGCTACACTCACAAGTGTGGAACCGCCCTGAAAGAAAGTCGCAGCCTTCATTGACTGTGTGTGTCCGGTGATAAGGTTATCTACCGGCGCACCCGTCTCCGTTTGCCAGAACCGGATCGTGCCATCCGTACTGCTGCTGACAAGCGTTTTACCATCGGGTGAAAACGCTAACGCAATAATACCGTTGATATGTCCAGTGAGTATCGTGAGCAGTTCACCGGTGGTAGTATCCCACAATTGGACTGTTTTATCGGTACTCCCGCTGGCAAGCATCTCTCCGTTTGGAGAGAACGCTAATACGTTTGTCCAACCTGTATGTCCTCGAAGTGTCATCCATTTGTCCTTGCTGGTGAGATCCCATAATCGCACCGTTTTATCTCTACTTCCACTGGCAAGGCGCGTGCCATCAGGCGAAAACGCCACTGCTAAAACCCTCGGTAGAAACGGTGGTTTGCGACGCAGGGACTTATCAAGCTGTTTAAGGGACAAATCAAGGGGTTTAAGGGACAAATCTGTATGTCCTCTGAGAGTGGATAACTTCTTGCGGGTCGCTACGTCCCACAATTGAATCTTCCCGTCCGCTTTTCCAATCGCAACTTTATCATCTGTGAGCGCGTAAACACCACTAAAATCCTCTGAACTAAACAGACCGATCCCGAACAGCCCAGTTTTGAGATGATTTGTTTTCCCTCTGCCAGTCTCAACATTCAACTTGGTAATCGCATTTCCTGAATCACTTAAACTGATAAGCGTTTTCCCATCTGAAGAGAACCGTAGTGCCGAGGCAGACGCGTACCGATCAATGAGCGACATTTCACGTCCTGTCTCTATTTCCCACACTTGGATTTCTGTCTCTCCAGAATAACCACCGCTACTGGCGAG
>CAZGAW010000075.1:0-25468 GCA_964523645.1 uncultured bacterium
GCAGTATACCGTCCTCCGTGAAAAAACGAATGTGAAAATGTAATTAACGTATTGTGTCAGTGTTTTTAGAAAGACGGACTGTGAATACCAAAAACTTTGCACACCCTGTTTTTTGGGTTTCGGATTAGCGTATTGTGTTAGGGTTTGTCGGGATTCATTTTCCGGTTAGTCTTCGGTTTCCATTCACGGATGAGCTCGGTCTCTAATAACACCGTTTCCTCTGGGTCCTCTGTGAATTCTACTGAAAATTGGACGATTGACCTGAACATTCGGAGTTGTGAATGGAGTCCGTCATTCTGCGCGTTTGAGTAATGCTGTAACAACCGCCGTCGCACACAGGTTGTGGATTCTCCAACGTAGAGACACTCGTTCCGTCCCTCGGTGCCGGTTTTCCGCCATAACACATATACGCCGCTCTGTCCGGGCGGCAATTGTAGGATCTCCTCGCGGGTAAAGGGGCGCAAGTTACGCTTGAGTTGATATTGTAGGACATAGAGGGTGACACTGTCGGACATAGGATATTATCCTTTGTCTGAATTAGGATTTACAGGATTGTGGACATCCAAGACGAACGAGGCAGCCTCACCCCTGCGGAGTCTCTCTATTCGCTCGCCTGCGGAAGGAGAAAGGGGCGGCGTTAGGGACTGACAATCTGCCGTTGCTTGAGCGTTTCGATTTCCTGTGTGAGGGTTTCAATTTGCTTTTCAAGAGTTTCTTCTTTTGTGTTTCGCCTCTGTATGAGCAGGCCCAATACGGTTGCCCCTATTGCTATAATCGCCAAAGGGATACCGATGCAGCCAATGATGATGTTGTTTTGTCTGTCAAAGTGTTTTTCGATGCTCTCGAAACGTGTGCGAAAGCTTTTTTCAAGGCTCTCGAAACGTGTGTTAAAGCTTTTTTCAAGGCTCTCGAAGCGTGTGTCGATGCCCTCAAAACGTTTGTCAAAGTGCTTTTCGAGGCGGTCAATTTTTCCATTTAGATTCTGGATATCCGTTTTCATCACGGCAATATCGGTTTCGAGAGTACTCGTAGCGGTTTCGGCGCGTAAAGGCGACGCGAGTGTGCATAAGAGAATTGAGAGAACGAGAATGGTTTTCATAAGACGCTCCTGTGCCAGTTTGATTTATCAGACGGCAGGACGTACCGACATGCTTCGCGGTGTCACCCAAAACTGGATAATTCAATTATACTACATTCTCACAGATGATGCTATAACAAAAGTTGTTCCGGTGATCCCATGGATTGTGAGATATATTGCCACTGGGTTACGAGATTGTTATAATGTGCTGCGCTTTCGGCATCCCCGCGGGATTCATAGTAGGCATACAGGACGCGTGCCAGACGTTTTGCGGATTCATAATCGCGCATGGCGTGGGCGACGGCGGTACATCCAGAAATGCCGCCGCTCTTTTCGCCACCCGATAGATGCCACACCATCCGCAGGCATCCCTCCCAGGCTGTCATATTTTCACTGTTTTCGCGTTCTGCGTATTCTTCCGCTCTCAAGAGTTTTACTTTGCTTTGGTATCTGATTAATACTTTGTCGTGCATAGTGTTGATGTCCACATCCTTTGCCGTTGCCAGGACCAAAGCATCTCCAAAATCACCCTCCATGTAGCCGTGTTGCTGCAACCACGTCAAACAGAACTGACTCTCTGGGTCCAATTCGCCTGTCTCTTTTTCGTGGTAGGCGGTGATTTCGTTGTTGATGTGCATGAGTGCCTCGCGTATTGGCACAGTCTCGCCGCTGACCCGCATCACTTTACTATAGCGAGAATAGATCTGCATCCCTGGTCCGATAGCCGCTTGTGCGAGGTCAACGGGTCTGATGTTGGTGCTGCGTGTGAGTTTGTCAAGTGCGGGAGGCATCTCCTTTTTCAATTCTTGTAGAAGTTCATTTCGAGTTATAGCCGGAGCGTCCTCAGGTCGTGGTCGACACACTAATACAATAGATGATGCTAATGCATTAACCTCGGTCTTAAGACCTCTCGTTCGCTCAGTTCGCAGGGGCCAAGTAGCAACTATCTGAAAGCCAGCGTCAATGGTTGCTTTGAGCATCGTTTCCCATCCTGTGGAGGTTATACCATCTTGTTCTTTTTCCTGTTGTCTGTAAGCATAGAAAATAGAAGCGGGAAATTCATCGAGCGAGTATTGACACATCCGCACCAATGCCTTGCCTAATAGATGTTCAAAGTGCTGTGCTGGATTTTCAAACCGGGGAGCAGCAACTATTTCTTCGTCTCTCGGAGTCATCATAGTAGCAAACAGGTCTGGGTAGATATCGCGAAGCAATGGACGTATCCAGACATAGAAAAAGTCGGAAAGGTCTGCGTAATGAATATTATCATAATAAGGTGGGTCGGTAACAATAACAGGGGCATCAATAGCATGTGGTGTAGTGGTTGCGTCTGCTTGATATACTTCACCATTATTCGTAGAGGATGGGAAATTCTCAATTACCTTCGCAACCCACTCCACTTGTGCCATCCAGTTTTGTGTTGAAGAAGAAAATGGATTTGCTTCAACAAAGTCCCAAGTCATAGGAAGTGCCTGACGGGAAAAAACCGGTGGAATTTTTTCCCCTAAGTTTTCCCACCATGTGAAGCTACAACCGCTCTCAGCAGTTCTGCCGATAGCGAGAGCAAGGTAGGTACAAATAGCATCAGCATATTCGTCTTTTCTGGGAATAGATGCTTGGAACTCTGATAGTAGATCACTGAAGGTGGTTAGTGCCGTGAGTTGCCGTTGGGTAAAAAGTTGATGCCAGTGGGTGATTCCATAGCCACGTCCACTTACTAAAGTAGGATTATCGGGCATTGCTTGCCGTGGTCTCCACAAAGGTTCAGCAGATTGGGCAGCCTGAATATTTGCTTTGGTGGGGGACAGGAACAGTTTTCCGCGATCCTTTTCAGCGACTACTGCTATCATTATCTTACCTATTTTGTCTGCTTTCGCCTGCTCGCGCACATAGGGTAACTTGACAGCGGTTCCGCATCCACAACAATATGCTCCAGTGCGATTTACTGTTGGCTTTGGCACTCCTTCATCATTGGTTTGCACAACCCATGAAATTGTGTTGGATTCTCTATCAACAACGGGTTTAACCCAATGCTCATTGCCTTTCTTTTTTGATAATTGAAAAGTCTTCATCAGGGGCATCTGGAGTCCACAGGCGGGATTACTGCACGGCACTGTGCGCGCCCACAACCATGCGACTACCGTAGCAGAAGTGCCATCTGGAAGTTGTGCTTTTGGGTAGAGGTGGCCAATTTGCTTGTATGCCTCCTCACGCATCCATGCCCCGTAATACCGGATGTCGTCTGCCAAGCCTGCGGTGCCTTTCCACGGCATCCGCGTTCGCCTTCTACCTGTACCGGTGAACATTCCCATCGGGTCTGCATCGGGATTGACGGGTTTTTGATTGTGAAATTTTGGAGGCAGTTCAATCATCGCCTTGTTGAGCAGGACGGGTAGCGGATTCAGATCGGATGCACGGGCGCGTAAGCCTAATCGCTGCGCTTCAAGGGGAATCGAACCGCCGCCACAAAAGGGGTCGTAGACGGCGGGACAGTGGTCGCGGAGATATTCAAGGACGGCTTTGGGATCGTTTTCAAACCTTACCCGAAAGTCCGTTAGATTTTCACCGTTATTGCGTGCAACAGAATATGCGATTTCGTAACGTGCTTCTGCCAAGAGGTTTTCATCGTTACAGGTTTTCCAGACGACAAGCCGCTTAATGATACCGTGAAGTCGGTTGCGTTCGGCGTTCTGTTCAGGTTCGGTAGGGAATTCGGCTTTGCATTCGGAAGGGTCGTCCACCATACTGGCGAAAATAATCGCACGGCATGCGGCGAGGGGTCGGCGTGCCCAATACCGATGAAGTGTTGAGGGGTGTCCATGCGTCAGCGAGGCATCTTTTGCAGATTCTATGTTAATGGCTTGGAGGGGTATATTGACTTCAATGAGTTTTTTTCGGTAATTGGGCATAATATTGATTAGTCAATCAGTTTTTGTGCGAAAACTTGGATGCTACGTGCGTGAATTGACTGGATATAAAGATCCTCAAGTCGTTCCAGATCGTTTATATTTTCAAGTGCAGGTTTTAAGGCATCCACAAGTTCTGTTGAGAACTTCGTTTTCAGAACCACCGAGATGTGGCTAATAGTCGTTTCTTTGCTAATTCTCTCGCGTAGATGCTGGTAAGCCTTAGATTCTTGCATGTGTCCCTCGGATATGCCTCAGTCAATCAGTTTTTGTGTGAAGGTTTCGATATTCGGCACCCGAGCTGCTGCAAGATGAAGTTCCTTCAGTCGGTCCAAATCATCAATGTTTTGGAGCATAGGCGTTACGGCGCGCACCGCCTCCGTGTGAAACTGCAGCTCAAGCAACGCGATGATGTGCTCAATCGTATTTTCTCTGAGCATGAGTTGGTAACCTTTAGATTCTTGCATGAGTTCCTCCGGTATGCGTCTTTTGAAAGCTTGTGGGTCATACACGATACTACCAAAAAGATAGAGGGCGTAAAGTAAATCTGCCTGTGTCTGCTGATCCGCTGATGTTGCGCGTGTGGCATCAATACACGCTTGCATCCAGTGTTCTGAGTCCATATCTGTAGGCGGTTGCATCAGCGGCGTGAAGGGCAGGAGTCCAGGTGCCTGTCTCTCTAAAATCGCCTGTCCTTCTATCTCAATGAGCCGGATGACTTTATAGCGGTTGGTGTGTTCGTATCCGTTCCAACTATAGGTATATCCCCCTGGATCATTCCTCCCCGCGTTCGGGTGAAAGTAGATGACATGTGAGTAGACCGGCATTTGGTGTTCACCGACGAGGTATCCTTGATATTGGGCGTTCCGTGCCCACATCGGTGCGCGTGTGCTGTCGTGGAGTTGCAATTCGACGTGTAGGATTACAACTTGATTGTTGACGCGGACGCGTTTTGTGATGTCGGTCTGCCGAGAAATAACCGTCTGTTGCTCGGCGTCAAGGTCTTCAAGGACTTCGACGTTTTCCTCGCCAAGTACAAATCTCGAAAGGTCGTTGGCGTGGTCTGTCCATAGACTTTTCCCGATGTTGTCGTAGTCTTGTGCCATGGTTGTATTATATGGTAAAGCGGTGGAAAATGTCAAGCAGATTTAAAATAGTACAGACTCACAATCTATGCTAACTCAAGTTGTCTCTTTGTAGCATAATCTTTTAGATTGTGCATCTCAGGTCGCAAACTGAAAGTTTACGCTACAAAAAAGGCACAGACTCACAGTCTATGCTACAAAAGCTACAGACTTTTAGTCGCTCTTGAATTCGGCGTTGAGGTGTTCGCTGTTCTGCTTAACGGCACGGGTGGTGTTTTCCGAGAAGCCATCCGATTTTTCAGCCGTAACGGTGATTTCGATTTTCACGTTCCCACCGTCTGCTTTTAGAGTGCGAGCGATCTCGTCTTGGAGGGCTTCGATCTCATCCCCGAAAGGGAGTTCTAATTGTAAAGCTTTGGTAACAACCACGTGTGTGGGACCTTGCGGTGTTTCCTCAATATCGGGAGGCGTGTCTATAGGTTCTGGATCTGGACCCGGTTTCGGAGTCGGTGGCTTGACGGGGGAGGGTTGTTCCTCTTTAATCAGTTTTGCCATTTCGGGATTTATCAGGACCCCTGTGCTACCTTCGACGATTCGCAATCCTCCGATCTGTTCCTCAAATCGGAAGTTTCGGTAATCCCCATCCTCATAAGCATTGGCGTATCCGAAAGTACCTGCCCCCACACCTTCTCTAACGCATGCCGCTAAGACGTTTCGGTCTCGCATCCGTGGCATATAGACGTTTTGCGCCATGAGTTCCCAGAGACGGTCTATCCCAATGTGCTCTTGATAGGTATCGCTGCTCCAGATGTATTGCTGCAATTGTGCAGCGAAGATTTCAGGGGCTATTTTTGTAACGATTGCGTCATCTTCAATGAATTTGTCGCGGAGCCGACTGATGATTCTGCGGTCGTCAACTTTTGTGTCAATAATAGAGAGGTCGTAGGCGTTCGTTTGTGGGTCTGCTTGCGTGGGGGCGAGTGTCCATCGATATGCCTTGAAGATCGCGGTTGTTACCGCATCTTCAGCGGATTCGAGGTTTTCCGTGGTTTGATCTAACCTCGCGCCTTCAAGTGTGGTGAGAGCACTGTGTAGGACATCTCCGTTCATGATGGAATTCCACGCGAGGTAGTTTTTGACGAGATTTATGAGGTCTCGGATAGCGTCTCGCCGTGCAGCAATGAAGAGCAATGTGTTCTTGAAGGTGCGCTGCCGCTCATCATCGGCGCTGTATGTCAGAATTTTGCGGGCTGTGTTGCTTGCTATATCCGTCTCCTTTTCCCGGCTCGGAAGGGATGCCCGCGGGTGGAGGATAACGTATTGAATCGTCTCAGACTCCTTTACGGCACTTGGGGAAGTCGGGCAAACTTGCACGCTCGGATCGCGTCCGATGGCTCTTTCCAACCGTGAGACGATCTCAGCGTAGATATCTGACTCGGTGTATTCTGCTTCGCGATCGTTAGCGACCTTATTGAGGTTCTCTTGGGTGTGGAAGTAGGATCTATCGTCAAGATTATAGAGGAAATAGAGATCTCCGGTCATTCTGCTGAGGGCATCGTTGTAAACTGAGACGCCTTGTCCGGGTTCAACAGCCCCGAGGTGAATTTGACGGTTCGTGATACCTTTGACGGCGCCCCCTGTAGCACTCCCCAGGAAGATGGTCCGTGCGATTCGGCGTGCCGCATTGCCGACCTCAATGAAACTTTGGGAGCTTCTATCGATCTGCTCAGTGCGGGATCCGTGGCTATCTATCTCTTGGACGACGGGATCCCAATTTCCGCCGGATCTGGCAAGCAGTCTTGTAAATTCATCGGCGAGTGCGGGGTCGTCCAGGGTGAGGTTTGCTGGCATTATCAAGAGGGAAGGATCTTGCTCTTGATAGAGTCGGGAGATGCAGGTAGCCATCATCCGCAGCACGCCACGGGTGCGTTGAAATCCGGGAAGGACCGCCCAGTCTTGGGAGAGCCTGTCAAATACCTCCGGGTGTATCGGGTAGCAGTCTTTCATGCGCTGCAAATAGCGTTGATCGTTGACCCCTTCCGGATATTCGTTGCGTGAATTCTGGTACATCTTTCTGAATGCTTCACAGGTCAGGTCTCGTTCTGTTTCGTCAATTTCACTACTGAACAACCGCCGCCGTACGACCTCAAAGGCGTTATCAGTTTCCAAGGGGATTGAGACGGCATCAATTCTTTCAAGAATAGACTCAAGCGTATCAAGGGTCGTCATTCCGCCTTCTCCACCCGCTTGCACCTGTCCTTCAGGTAGGGTTGCGACGAGCGTAACGTTCTTAGATCTGTTAACCGACTCTGTGAGATTCTGAAAGAAGGTATAGATGCTTTCTTGCGTGACGTTTTGGACATTACGAGCGTAGGCAACGAGTTCGTCTATTAAGATGACAGAGGGTCCGACGTGTTCAAAGAGTGCATCCAGCTGCTTGCCGCCGGGGGCGATACCTTCATGTGCGGCATCCCGTATGATGTTATAGGCATCTTGTCCGCCGAGTTGATTTGCCATCATGCCCCAGAGGGTATTGAGTGGGTCTCCCTGTTGGGTTTCATCTGCATCTGTGGTGGAGAGGTATGTCCCGACGAGGACAGAAACGTTAGCATTGAATGGTGCGTTAGGATCCCATTCCGCTTCTTGAAAAATATCCTCTATTTCTTTTTGCAGGCGTGCGTATTCACCTTCTGTGCGGAGTTCTCTCAGGATATTAATTCCGGTAACAAGGTGATAAAGGGCGATGAGGCTATGGGTTTTTCCGCCACCGAAACCGGTTTTGAGTTGGATAATCGGGTTGCCGCCTTTGCTGCCGAGACGTTTCAAGGTATTGACTAACAATTCTCGGAGTCCGGGGGTGATGTATGTCTGATTAAAGAAGATTTCGGTTTCGCCGTATTCTGGCGTTTTCGCTTTTCCTTCAAAAACTTCTTGGAGGTCGGCGGCGAATTCCGATTTTCGGAAGGTCCCCTCAATGACATCGGTGTTCGGACGTATAACCTCACGCCATGATTTGAGGTCAGCTGCCTTTCTACGCGGTAGTTTTGGCTGCGTCTCTGGAATAGGTGCTGCGTTGGTGAACAACGTGTCGCGAATAGTCTCAACGGCTTGCTTCTGTTCAGGGGTATTGATTTGTCCAAGCACATCTGCAATGTCGTGAAGCCGTGAAAGGGCATAACTTGCATCGAGATCTTCTGTTCCAGGGTGCGAAACCTGATTTCGTGCTTCCGTTATAATACCGACGGCACTCCGAATATCGCGATCTGGATCGAAGCAGTGTTTAAAAACGTCGTGCCAATACTCTCTGAACAGGTATGGAAAATTGCCAATATCTATATCCGCTTCGTTTTGAAATCGGTCTTCTGGGGCTAAGTCTTGCACCGCTTTCAGGTTTTTAAAAATAAAAGGACGCATGGCATCGCGGTATATGTTGAGTGCTTGGTAGAGTGCATCTTGGTTTGGACGTTGGGGCGAATTCACGTATTGCAGCTCCGTCTTCGTAATTTTTTCAGGAGTATAGCAGATTTTCGGTTTTAGGTCAAACGCAGTAATCAATTTAGGGTGCATCTTCCTCAATGCGAATGAGTTGGTTGGGTTTGATATTCTTGCGTGTGCTAATAGCACCGCTGGGCCACGTTACCTCGATTGTCTCAATAGTGGTGTCGTCGTTTATGCCGAAAATGGCAGTGAGTTCGCTCTGTGAGCAGTAACTGGAACCGCTCTTGACGGTTCGGGTCTGTGTCCCCAGCGCGGAGGTTATGCGGATCTGTGCACCGATGCCGTCGCGATTGCTGGTTTGTCCGACGAGTTGAATCTTAATCCACGCCTTGCGGTTGCCACCGTCATTTCGGAAGAGATACGCGGGTCCATTGGAAGTCGTGACGAGGAGGTCCCAGTCGCCGTCGTTGTCGATATCGCCATAGGCACCGCCTCTCCCCACCATCGGCTTTGCCAAATCTGCACCGACTTTATGAATCGCATCGGTGAATTTGCCTTGAGAGTTGTTATGAAATAGATGTGGCGGTTGCGCGTAGGTGACTTGGCTCTGGATGGCGTTGATGTCGGTTTCGACATGCCCGTTAGCAGTGAAGATGTCGAGGTTGCCGTCGAGGTCGAAATCGAAAAAGAAGCATGCAAAGGTGAGAGTCAATAAAGTTGCGTTTCCGATGTGCGCCGCAGGGGCATCGTCAATGAAGAAGTCGCCTTCGTTGTGGTAGAGGTTGAGCATTTCGTTGGAGAAGTTCCCAATGACAAGACTCTCCCGACCGGTGCGATCGTAGTCTGCTGCGTCAATGCCCATTGCGCCGGTGGCAACACCGCTCTCGTTGTAGGCGATACCTGTGAGCATCCCGGTTTCGATGAAGGTACCGTCGCCATTGTTTTGATAGAGTTTGTTGGGTTGCGTGTCGTTTGCCTCGAAGATGTCTGGTAAACCGTCGGCATTGTAATCAAAGATGCAAACGCCGAGCGATTTACTCGTGTTGTCCTCAATTCGTGCGATACGAGAGACATCGGTAAATGTGCCATTGCCCCGATTTCTAAAGAGTTTGCTGGACTGTCCTGTATAGGATTCAGGCGTGCAGTAGGATTTATTGATACCGTCGAGGGTACAGAACAGGTCGTTTTCTATGCTCCATTTGACGTAGTTCGCGACGTAGACATCAAGGTGTCCGTCCTTGTTGTAATCGAACCATGCGCAGCTGGTACCGAAACCGGGGTTATGGATACCCGTTGCGTCTGTAACATCAGCGAAGGTACCATCTCCACTGTTTTGGAAGAGTCGGTCGGTTTCAAGGGTGCTGATGTAGATGTCTGAATCGCCATCGTTATCATAATCGGCGACGGCGACACCCATACCGTAAAGCGGTGTGGCGAGACCTGCGGATTCGGTAACATCAGTGAAGGTGTTGTCGCGGTTATTACGATAGAGTGCCATCGTTTGCCGCTTCTGGGTCGGTTTGCCTTTCCAGTCCTTCCCGTTAACGAGGAGGATATCCTGCCAACCATCATTGTTGTAGTCGATGAAGGCGCATCCTGAACCCATGGTTTCAGGGAGATATTTCTTGCCGAAAGCACCTGTGTTGTGGACGAAGTCGATGCCTGCTGCGTGCGTGATGTCAGTGAATTGGGGTAAGTTTTGTGCGAAGGCGTTAAGGGAGAAAAGCAGAGAGCAACAGAGTATTGTATTGGCTATCAACAGTCGGAAACCTTCGGATTTCAGCGTGTAATAGGTGCGTATCTTGCTGAAGCCTGAAGTCTGATGGCGAATGACTATTTCTACTGATGGCTGATTGCCGATGACTGATTGCCACTTTAAACGGAGATCCACCGATTCTCCTTCCATGAGGTTTGGATGGCAGCCTGCACGTCGGCGACTGCGGCGGCTTCTCGGAAACTTGGATTTCCCTGTTCTCCAGTGTGAATGGCTTGCAAAAACTGATATGCTTCGATTGTCTTCAGGTCATCGTAGCCTAATCCGACTGCCGGACCGGGGTTGAAATAACTATGGAATGGGTGGCTCGGACCGCTTAATACGCGTGTATATCCATCAGGAAAACCGTCCTTATTGGGTAGATACACCTCAAGTTCGTTCATCTGCTCGAAGTTCCAGCGCAAAGCACCCTCAGTCCCATGTACCTCAAACGCCATTTCGCATTTCGGTCCAGTGATAACTCTACACGCTTCCAGTGTGCCTCTGGCACCGTTTTCAAACCGGACTAATGCGCCAACATAGTCTTCGTTCGTAACGGCTTCCATTTTTCCATCACCACCGAGGGTGAAGTGTGTGCCGGTACCCACCGTCGCTACGGGACGTTCCGCTATAAATGTTTCCTGTTGTGAGACGACGCTGTCGATGCCCCCGCCGATAAAGTGCGCCATGTCGATGACATGAGAGATTAGGTCCCCAAGTGTCCCTAATCCGGCAATCTCCTTCTGGAATCGCCATGAAAGGACTGCGTGTGGATGGCTCGCGTAACCCGCAAAAAATCTACCCCGATAGTGCGTTAGTTGACCGAGTTTTCCCTCTGAAACCAATTGATGTGCGTATTGAACGACGGGTGCCCATCTGTAGTTATAGCCGACACAGGTTAGCACGTCTGCACGCTGTGCAGCAGTATAGATTGCCTTCGTTTCAGCTGGGTTCCGTCCAACGGGCTTCTCACAAAAGATGTGTTTTCCTGCGGTTGTTGCCGCTTCGACGATCTCAAGGTGCATATTGTTGGGTGCAGCGATATTAACAACCTGTACGTCTTCATCTTCTATGACGTGTCGGAAATCGGTGGTTGTACGTTCAAATCCGAAACGTGTTTTCGCCTCGGTTGTGCGTTCGGCGACATTATCTGCACAGATGACAAGGCTCGGTTGGAGGGGACTGTCGTGAAACCTGTCCTTAATCTGGCAATATGCGCGGGCGTGCGTCATGCCCATCCATCCCATGCCGATAATGCCGATGCCAACCGTCTGTTTGGTCTCCATTTTTCGTATGTGTACCCTTCGTCAATTATTTTTCAGGTATCCCCACGTAGTTGCGAGTTTGGTTTTCGGCTCGACAGGATGTGCTTTTCCTGGACCCCCATCTTCGATATTTTGACCTGTGACTTCAACGTCATCGAAACGGACTTCTGCATCTGAAACGCCCACCCCAGTTTTCCCTGCTTCCAGAGGGTTGGCATCAAACACGGTGAACAACTTCTTATCGATATGGAATTCAATTTCACCATTTCTATGGATAGTAGCAGTGAGTTGGTACCATCTGTCCGCTTTTACTTCAAAATCGAATTCTCCGAGTGTGACCGGTCCGGCTGGAAATGGACGAAATTTCCTGATACTGATAAAGTTAAAATCCGCAATGACACGGAAATAATAATGTGCATCAAGTCGTATATCAAGTAATTCATTATTGTTAGCATGCATCACGAGCCCAAAAGTCGGAGGTACCTTTTTACTTTTGACTAATTTTGCTCGACAGGACAAAGTGTAGTACCGCCATGTAGATTCACCTGTTAACCACATAGCAAAACCGGATTCGGCCAATGATTCGCCGACAGCTTCACCTTTATCGGACCACCACTTTCCTGCTCCATTTTCCCAATCATCAACGATTTTCCATTCGGACATGTCGTTATCTTCAAAACTATCTTTCCAAGTACCTGCAAGCGCGAATTGGTTCAAAACAACGCTGCAAACAACAAATCCAAAGATGAGCCATTTCTTGATCATAACTTTCTCCTATGCGCCGGGAAAGCGTCTCACTTTTATTTTTCGTCTAATTTTGCTTGAGTTTTCCCCACGTAGTTGCGAGTTTGGTTTTCGGCTCGACAGGACGTGCTTTTCCGGGACCGCCGTTGTTGATATTTGCGCCTGTGATTTCGACGTCATCAAACCGTGCCTGCCCGTCTGCAACAACGAGTCCGGCTTGTCCACCTTTTAACGGATCGTCGTCGATAACAGTGAATACCTCATCATCAACCTGAAATTCAAGCGTGCCGTCTTCGTGAACAGTAGCGGTGAGTTCGTACCATATATCGATTTCGGCATCGAATGGATAGATAACGGGAAACCAGTTGTCTCGAAGTGCTTTGACGATTCGGACGGTGCCAAAAACGTAGTCTATAAAAAAGAGATAGCGGGTGTCTTCATCGCCTCTGTCATGGAGTGTGAGTCCGATACTTGGGGGCTCGTTCTTATCTTCCACTAATTTTGCGCGACAGGAAAGGGAATAATTTTTCCATGTGAGTTCGCCTGTGATCCAAAGACTCATAAAACCGGGCAGGAAGATTTCACCGACGGCTTCGCCATCGTTAATCCACCATTTTTCAACCTTTCGGTCGAGATTAAAGATTTTCCATTCACGGGTGTCTTTGTCTTCAAAGTCGTCGCGCCATGTGCCTGCAAAGGCGGGTTGCCATGCCCATAGTGAGAAGCAGGCGAGTAGGATAATTGCGATTATTGGTGCTGATTTTTTCATTTTTTCTCCTTATGCTTCCGTGATTATACATTGTCCGTCTGGATCCGCATAGGGACAGGAACAACAGTGTTCAAGGTTCTTCTCATAAATTCCGCGCTGCAGTGCCAAGATCTTTTCCTGCCACTGTTCTTGAGCTTCCTGCAATTGTGCAGCACTGAAGTGCATCTGTTCACATCGACCCTGTTCAGAAAAGAAGAAATTAATTGTCACAGTCGATTGGTCTGGATATAACTTATGCACGAGTAGGCTGTAAAGTTCCATTTCTGGGCGAGACGCATCTAAATCCTGCGTTTCCTTGGTTTTGTAATTGACTACCTGCCAGTTTCCTGTTTCATCTTTAAAGAGTCTGTCGAATCTACCATTAATGATGTGTCCGTTGAGGTCTGCATGGACTTGCTGATTGATGCGAGCGATGGAGGCGGAGAGTGCCGTTTTTCCGAGTTCGGCGTTGATAAAATTGTTAACGTATGTGCGAAGTACCTCTGTTGATTCTGCTGTTACTTCAGGATAATTCTCAAGTGTCTGCTCAATTGTGGTGTCAAGGTTCTCTATGTCTGAGGGTTTTCTCATTCGAGCAAGAATATGGCGAACGGCGGCGTTTGTCTCATTCTCATCCAAATTCGATTCTCCTTGCCCGTTTATTGGAATTCGTAAGACATTTTCTAACTGATACCGTAGCGGACACCGGGCATAATTAGCGAGTTCAGGGACAGAAAAGGATGCCGGCATCTCCGTTAATTTTAGTTTTCGTGGAGATTTTGGAAAATCAACGAGTGTTGTTTTATCGGAAACATCGTCCGCATCTGTCGTGCTTGCAAGTGTCTGATGGATCGGAATTTGAAGTTCAAACAATTGCGGGTTTGTGTGATTATCTGTAAAGACTCCCAACTCAATAGGCAGCCTCAGTGGTTCATCTCCTTCATCGATATTAAGGTGTTCGTAGAGCCATTCAAGCATTTGTTTCGGTTTACCATTGTCTGGAAGGGTCCCTGATAGAATAAGACGGTCACAAGCACGTGTTGCCCCGACATAGAACAACCGTTTCTGCTCGGCAGTCTCTTTCTCATTTGACCGATTTTTCATGTGTTTAACAATCTCTGGTGCAGTTTTTCTGTACCCCTCATCCGGTTTAAGCGGACTGAAGCCGATCCCGAGTGCCTCATCAATAAAAGGTTCTCTGTCTGTTTGCCCTTTCCGGTCAAGACACGGCAGTATGACGATTGGGAATTGTTTCCCTTTGGAGGCGTGGATGGTCATAATTTGCACCGCGCCACTACTTGCTTCGACTGGTGCCTGTCCTTCTCGTCGTTCTTCCTCAATTAAAGTATTCAGAAATTCGATAAAGTGTGAAAGGGTTTGCCTGTTTTCATCGCTGTCAAAGTTTCTGGCGTGTTCTAAGAGTTTTTGGTAGTTTACCCAGCGTTGTTGTCCCTGCTTCCCGGTTTTCAGCGTTCCGATCATTCCGGTTTCATTAACGATGGTTACGATGAGTTGGTTTACAGACATCCGATGTGCCAGCCGACTGTGCTTTCTTAGAGTGGTTATCGCGGTGTTAAGGTTCTGAGAATATTCTTGATAGTTATGGGCTTTCTCCCAGAAATTTTCCCCTTCTTGAAGTGAAATTTCATAGAGTTCAGTATCGGAGATGCCGAAGGCGGGGCTACGAAGGACGGCAGCGAGAGATGCCTGGTTTTCTGCTGGCTTATTAAGGAAGTTGAGATAGTTCCAGATGTCATAGATTTCCTGTCGTTGGTAAAAACCGACACCGCCAGTAGTGAGATAGGGGATGTCAGCCTCAAGGAGCGCATTCTCGATATTCGGGAGATGTGTTCGGGTTTGAATGAGGATAGCAATGTCCCCGTACTCAATCGGGTGTTCAACCTCCTCACCATTCTCGCCGCGCTTCCAGATGGTTGTTGCATTTGCCTTTAGGGTTTTAATGTGGTGCGCGATGAGTGTATATTCGTTTACTGTATCCTCGCCTTGGTTTCCAAGTAGAATTTCAACTGTCCCATTTGACCTGACGGGTCGTGATTGGGTAAGGGGTTCGTATTGCACTTCAAATTCAGTTTCTTTTCCTTCTCCCATCAGGCTATGGAAAAAGTAATTGACGAACCCAACGGTATTGCGCAAGGATCGGAAATTTTCTGAAAGGGAGATATCGTTACCTCCGGTGTCGACGATTTTTTGCTTTGTTTTTTCAAACACCCGGACATCTGCACCGCGGAACCCATAAATGCTCTGTTTCGGATCACCGACGATAAATAAATTTGCTTCTTTGAGTTCGTTTGTCAGCAGCATTACCAGTTCGGACTGTAGTTCGTTTGTATCCTGATATTCGTCTACCATGTAGTATTTATGCCGATCCACTAATTCCTGTCGGATTTTATCGTTGTTTCGGAGCAAATCGCGAGTTTTCAGCTGCAGGTCAGCGAAATCAAGTTTGCCTTGAGAGAGTTTGTCGGTTCTGTATGCGTTTGAGATTCGTTGATATAATATGAGTAGATCGCGGGTTGTGCTAAGCAAGAAATCGTCATCGGTTTCGTCTGTGTCTGTCCCATTTTCGTTATTTTCAATAGGGGGTACGACTTTAATTTTTTTCGCAGTTGATACCAAGTTATTAATCTCAGTCTCAATGCCTGTTATGTCAACGCGGTTTCCAAGGAAGTCTCTTTTGGCAATGCCGTTACTTGCAGTTGTGATGAGATGTGCAATTTCTCCAAGTAAGTCTAACACACCAGACGGATCTGGATTTTGTCCAGCTCGTACTTCTAACTGTTGGGTTAGGTCTCTAACTGCTTCGGCATTTCTGCCTTTTGCGACCTGCAAAACATCATTTAAACATCGGATGAATTCGGCAATGTCAATTGTTGACATCAATGTATCGCGAATCCGTTGCTCCAAGCCTTTGCGTGTCTCTGTATTGTTTGGATTATGATAAATCTCCCGCATTAGGTGTTCGACTGTATCACGTTGATTTATCATAGCGGAGAAAAAATCCACCAGTGTTTGTTGTCCGCCATAGCGTTGTAGCAGACGAGTGAGTTCTGATCGGTGTGGATCGTTAGTATTAGTAGCGATCTCCTTGAGGATTTTCTTACTGGTTTCTTGTAGTGAAAGTCGTTGCTCTATACCTTGTAAGACGCTGAAATTGGCTGGGACCCCAGCTTGAAAGGGGAATTCTCTTAGGATACGTGAGCAGAAGGCGTGGATAGTTGAGATGTTTGCAGCGTTCATCTTCTCAAGGTATTTATCGCGATTTGGGATGTTTGTCTCGGCGTTGAGTTTTTCGACAACCCGTTCTTTCATCTCAGCGGCGGCTTTATCTGTGAAGGTGATAGCGACAATTTCTCGCGGCGTGACGTTACCTTCACGCAAAATTTTAAGGTAACGCTCGACCAGTACTGCGGTTTTTCCGGATCCGGCACCAGCGGTTACGCAGATGTGTCTTTCAATATTGACGGCTTGCTCTTGACTCGGTGTTAGTTGCATGTTTTTTTTGGCTGTCGACTATCGGCTTTCAGTCTTCAGAAAGAGACGTTCGGTTCACCGAAAATCTCTTTACTGACTGCTGACCGCTGATTGCTATTTCCTAATCTGGTAGTGGGATAACTGCTTCTGCTGTTATGGTGAGTTGGACGGTGTCTCCGGGCTTTTTTGTTTCTGTGCCGGGATTGTAGTGAACGGCTTTGAGCGGGATGTCAGCAGCTAAGAGTTGGTATTCTTCTACCCTTCCCAAATAGTTGATTGCAGCAACCTTTGCGGTTATCCTATTTTGCGCAGAGTTGTCACCGTTCGGGTTATTGTCAATAATGAGTGCTTCTGGCCGAATCGAACACTGCACGGGTATCCCTTGTGTGAGTTTGTGATAAATGCTTGTGGAGTGAAGTATTCCGGCAGGTGTTTCAATTGTAGCACTACCGTTTGAGACCTGCTGAACTTTACCTGAAATGAAATTGGTTTCCCCGACGAAACTTGCAACAAAAGCGTTTTTTGGGAACTTATAAACCTCACGCGGTGTGCCGACTTGGATGACAACACCGTCCCGCATAATTGCCATCCGATCTGCCATAGAAAGGGCGTCTACCTGATCGTGTGTGACGTAGAACATTGTGATATTCGTGCGGTCGTGGATCTGCTTTATTTCGTCGCGCATCTGTTGTCGGAGTGCGGCATCAAGGTTACTGATCGGTTCGTCGAGAAGTAGGACACTCGGTTCAATGACGAGTGCACGGGCGAGGGCAATACGCTGCTGTTGTCCACCGGAAAGCGTGTTGACGGCACGGTCGCGATAATCTACCATCTGTACCATTTCGAGCGCGCTTGTGATTTTTTCGTTCCGTTCCGATTTCTCGAATTTCCGAAGCGTGAGTCCGTATTCAATATTCTCGGCGACGGACATGTGGGGCCACAGCGCATAGTTCTGAAATACCATCCCTGTATTGCGTTGATGCGGCGGCACATCGTTCATGACGGTATCATCGAACCGTAGCTCACCAGTGTCGGGTTTGTAGAATCCGGCAACAATTCGGAGAAAGGTTGATTTGCCGCATCCGGACGGACCGAGGAGGAAGAAGAATTCACCTTCCTCAATTTTCAGACTCACGTCGTTGACAGCGAGCGTCGTATCGAATGCTTTTGTGACATGGGTTAGTTGAACTGCGACTGCCATATTTTCTTTTTTGTCCTCACATGGTTTTCCCGCGGTGTGCTATCTATTGTCAAGCGGACGGATAAGCGTGTCTTGCTGTGGCTTGGGGACCGAAAATCGCTGTGCCTTTGTGCCGGGACAATTATAGTAAACAGTCAGGTTTGGCCCGGGCCTCCGATGGGCTTTTTCGGCATCAAATTGCCCACAAGCAGAACATCTATTTAGCATTCCGGACCAGAAACCGCTGATAGTTAACCCCGCCAAACTGCCGAACAGAATGGCAATTCCCCACATTCTCAGGTTAAAAAAGAAGTCGCTTCTCTGTTGGGCAACGAGGACTTTTCCCACGGTGTCAGGTTGTGTTGTGTGAGTACTGGGGTTATGCGATTTTAACGATTTTCGTTCATGCTTCCGCTTCTGTGCCATTCTCCATGTCAATAAGACAGGGAAATACATAAGAATAAGTCCGATAACAGCCCGGATCCAAGAAGCCCCCATGAGTTCACTGAGTAAGCCGCAAAATATAGCTATTACCAGAAAAAGTAAAAAGAAAATAACGAAATCTTTACGCAAAAGCCGTTGCATGGGTTACCTACTATTTTTACGGCAAGAGCAATTTTCCTACGGTGTGACATCTTTCACACATCGAAATCCAATGGTGCTTCCGGACGTAAGGTGATACCATCGATCTGCGACGCGAAGATCTTCAGGACTCCCGCCCCATCCACCGCCGCGTAGGATACGGAAGTTTTCGTTGTCTGGAGCGATTTCTCTGCCGAAGCGCGGGTTATTTTGTGGACTGATGCTATAGAATTCACCGTTGTATTCGTCAAAACACCACTCCCACGCATTGCCTGCCATATCGTATAGATTATAGCCGTTGGGTGGGAAACTTCCAACCGGGGCTGTCCACTTCCATTTATCTGCTCCACCTATATTGCCGAAATTCGCATCTCTGTATGTTATTATATCACCATTCGGGTATATTTTACCAGTCAGACCTCCGCGTGCAGCATATTCCCACTCTGCTTCGGTAGGGAGTCGTTTATTTGCCCATGCTGCGTAAGCAGCCGCGTCGCGCCAGTTCACCCGAACAACAGGCGCATCAGGCGCATTGAATCTTGGGTTATGCGACAGGGGTGGCTGAGGATAGCCTGTGCTTTGAACGAATTTCTGATAGCGCGCGTTTGTTACCTCGTGTATGTCCATATAGAATGCGTTGAGGGTGACGGTATGCACGGGTTGTTCGTCGCTATCTCCGATGGTGGATCCCATCTGGAACGTGCCTGCAGGCATCAGCACCATTGTTGCTCCATCAGTTTCGGAGATAATTTCTGTACCTGGTTCAATTGTCGTAGTGGCGGAGTCTTCCTCGCTTTGTCCGCAGGCATAAATGCCAACACTGACAATGGTAATGAGAAAGATTCCCGCTATTTTCATAATGTTTCTGCGACTTGTGTAGCAGTTTCGACGATCCAAGCCTGTTCTCTCTCATAAACTGTCCGCAGATCCAACCAAAAAAGACCATCTTTGATTCTACCGATGATCGGAACTGCAGCGTTTCGGAACTGTGCTGCGAGCATTTCAGCCGAAACCGCTGAAGGTTCAAGAACGAGTGCAATACTCGGTAGCGTTTCAACAGGGAGTGCCCCACTCCCGATTTGCCCGTAGGTTTCCGAGACCTGAATGTTAACCTTTTCGCCAAAGAGGTTTTCTAACTGCGTCTTAAGTGCTGTTGCTACGGTATGGAGTGCCTCTATCGTTCGGGTGTAGCGATTGAGCATCGGAAATTGCTCGGTTAAAGTATCGCTACTGGTGAGATAGCGTTGCAATGTCGCTGACAAACCGGCGATGATGAGTTTATCGACTCGGAGTGCCCGCATCATCGGATTTTTACGCATCTTTTCAATCCATTCCGCTTTGCCGACGATGATTCCGGCTTGTGGTCCGCCGAGCAGCTTGTCGCCGCTAAAGGTGACAATATCGACACCGCTGGCGATTCGCTCTCCGACGAGCGGTTCGTGTGGGAGTCCGTATGCTGTCATATCGATGAGTGCACCGCTCCCAAGGTCTTCCATCGTCGGGATGCCTTGCTGTGCCCCGAGTTCCGTCAATTCTTCCATTGAGGGCGTTGAAGTGAAACCGAGAATTTTGTAATTGCTCGGATGCACCTTGAGCAATAACCCTGTGTTCTCGTTAATGGCATCGGCGTAATCCCGGAGATGGGTTCGATTGGTCGTGCCGACTTCTCGGAGTATCGCACCACTTGCCGCCATCACGTCAGGGACACGGAACGCACCGCCGATTTCGATGAGTTCGCCGCGTGAGACGATGACCTCTTTACCGCGGGCCATGGTCTGAAGTGCAAGTAAAACCGCCGCAGCGTTGTTATTGACGACTGTAGATGCCTCACAGCCCGTCAACTGCTGTAAGAGCGGTTCGGTGATCCTATCTCGGTGACCTCGCGCACCGGTGGCAATGTCGTATTCGAGGTTGACATAGTTTTGTGCGGCTTGCTGGATGGCTTCACAGGTCGTATCGCTTAGCAACGATCTGCCTAAGTTGGTATGTGTGACCGTGCCTGTGGCATTGACGACAGTCCGCATGCCGACACCTATCTGTTCCAGGATTTTCTGGTGTGTCCGCTCAGCGTATATCTTTTCCATCTCGTCGCTGGCAAGGGTTTCAACCTCGCTTATGTTTCCGCCCAGAATATCGTCTCGGATGTCAGCGACGACAGCGCGGAGTGCCTCCGTCACAACGGAACGGGCGTAGGTGGTTTGCAAGTCGAGTAGTTCCTGTGTGTTCAGGAGTTTTTCGATGGCGGGCAATTGCCTTAGAAGATTTTTATGTGTATTTTCACTCAACCTATTTCTCCGTTGATATAGGAGCATTCAGAAGGATTTTTATCATCCATTCACCGTCATGAGCGGGATTGTAAATCAATCCGTTTTCTATGTCAACACAGAGGTCAAGTGCTTCCAAGATCATGTGTCCCACGAGAACAGGTGCTTCCTCAGGAAGGTCTGTTACTGTGATGAAGTCACTTCGTTCCAACACCGTATATTTTACCTGTGAATAAACAGTCCGTTCTATGGTCCCATTTGCGGTCTGGGCGCGAATGTTTCGGATCGGCGTGAGCCCGAGTTGGCGAATCAGTGATGTAGGTAAACAAAGTCCTGTTGCGCCGGTATCGACGAGGGCGTTCTCAATGGTGATTCTGCGTACATCTTCGGAGTTGAGAGTACCTAATTCTACGGCATATAGGTCTTTTAGATTTTCGAGTTCAATTCGGGTTGTGTGTTCCATTTTTATGCGCTCCTCTTCCTTTGTGGTTGCGTTATATTTGTTAGGTCTCTGGATTTTCGGGATTAGTATAGCATATTGTGGGAACGTTGTCAAATGTGTTTGGGTAGAGGTCCAGGATGATTTAGTTTTCCAAAATTTTAGATTTTCGGTCCCCGCAGATCCGCGGTAGGAGGGAATTCCGATTCCTACGGGAAATTCGCAGAAACACTTTCTTCGCATTGGATTTTAGCGTTTGCAAATACCCAACCAAAAACACTCTTTCGATAAATTGGGATAAATTGAACAAAACCTTAAAACTAAATAGCCTTGGGTGGAGGTCCGGTGAATTCGGTTTTCAAATTGTCTGAATCTCGGATTTTCGCGGATTTCTTATCAGTGAGCGAAGTTGTGGTCTGAAGTAGAATTTACAGGACTTTAGGATTTTGAGGATGAGCGATGGCTTGTTCGTCTGAATCTCGGATTTCTCGTATTTTGAGTTCTTTCGCTGAAATGTAGATTTTTATGATTTAAGGCGTTACGGATTTCACGCAGCGAAAACCAACGTTGGTGAATTCACCTTCTGGAGATTGCCCAAGGCGGCTCGCGATCCACACACTCAGCGGTCCATCGTGCCAAGAATTCCCACGTGTTACGCGCAGTTTATTGACGGCGACTATATTATTTGCTCCATCTTTTATAAGAATTTCAGCAATCGGATTCTGATAAGGAGAATTCGCATAGAAGTTTTTATCATACGCGTCAAAACACCATTCCCATACATTCCCTACCATGTCATATAAACCGTATCCGTTAGGCGGATATCTGCCCACAGGGGCAGTGTATGCATAGCCATCATCAAGGTTTTCATCCGCCCAATTATCTTCGAGTTCTCTTTCTCTGTTCCAGATTATTCTCAGATTCTTATCCGCAAAGTTACATTGTGTGCCGTCCGGTGTCCCGTCTCCCCACGAGTGATTTTTCTGTATCAAGCCGCCCCGTGCGGCTTTCTCCCATTCAGCCTCTGTTGGTAGTCGCTTGCGTGCCCATTTCGCATACGCCCTGGCATCGTGCCAACTTACCCCTATAACAGGGTGTGCATCTGTCGGAGAATACTGGTAGACCCAATGCGGTAACGGGTGGTAATTCGTCGCGCGGACGAATTGATTGTATTGTCCGATGGTGACCTCATATTTGTCAATATAGAACGCATCCAGATAAACGACGTGCATCGGTCTGGTAGCATCATTCCCCATAGTATCGGGACGACTCCCCATCTGAAACTCACCCGCAGGAATCAGAACCATTGGCGCAGTGTCTGCCCCGAGAATTGTCTGTGGAATATTTGGAGCAGCCGAGGGCATTTCCTCATTTGGAACAGGATCGCTTTCAAGTTGCACATCCTCTATAATTTCAGGTTTCAGGAGGTTGGGTTCGGATTGCTCGTCGTTCTGCTCCATAAATGCGTCCCATGAAAATTGTTGTCCACCTTGTAGGATGACTTTCTGAACACGGCTTTTGTAACCTGAAAGTTCCAGTCCGACATTCACCTGTTTTTCAAGACGGATACCAGTATCCATCTGATATTCCTTGAGTGGGGTTTTGCCAACAGCGACACCATCAATGTAAACGGTGGCGCCCTGGGGGACACTCATTATCCGCAAGGTCGCTAGGGTCTCCAATTCAACGACATTCGTTGGCTGATGTCTGTTTTGCGGGAGCACAAACACAAAATCACCTGTGTTGAGTTGCGGGTCAAGGATTTTACCGTGTTGAGGGTGTTGTCCTTCAGGTAACGCGGGGACCGTTCTGTATAAATAATCCGCTAATTCAATCCCGGTGAGATACCCGTCCGGCAGTGGTTCCTCAACACGCCCTTCAAGTAGATTCAGGAACGCCTTCTGAAATACACTTTTGTCTGGCACGGGTTCATCAGCACGCCCGGCTATTATGAACTGACGGACAGGATTTCTCAGCCGTTCCGTGATATGAAATGGTGTAACTCGGTTCTGCAGATTAAGAATTGTCCCTGAGAAACGGCTGTCAAACATAAATAACGCATGTTTGGCGTGGATTTTCTCTAAGTCTCGGACGAACTTGACCATATCAACACTGTAGCGATCAAATTCCCTTTTATTTTCTGGATGTGGTGTATCAAGCATTACCAGGTATCCAAAGTCCTTCCCAGTTACTGATTGTGTTGTGTATCCGTGTCCGGCGTAGTAAAAGAGGAGTCGGTTCTCAGGGGCTTGCCCGGACGTATAGATAAAATCTGATAACGCTCGATCAAACGTTTCCTTCGTTATGTCTATTTTCAGGGTTACGGCGAAGCCGTGGCGTTTGAGGACTTCCGCGACCTCTTTGACCTCGTTGACTGCACTGGGCAGGGGTTTCCAACCGTTTTTGGTGGGATACGCTCCATTTCCTATAACGAGGGCATAGGAGTCCTTATAGAGCGGAAGTTCTGTGCCATCTTCAGTGTGGACGGTGACCTTCATATCCGCTTGGGTGGATACCTCATGAACGATACACAACTGAATCGCAACAGAAAGGAGTCCTAACAGTATAAATAGAGTGGATTTTCTGAGAGATACCATATCTTCTATTTCCGTATGAGCATCTTTCGGGTAGCGGTGAAATCGCCTGCGGTGAGTCTATAAAAATAAACACCGCTTGCAACAGGTTCACCCATTTGATTCTGTCCATCCCAATAGGCGGCGCGACTCCGATGTTGGTAGATGCCCGCCGGTTGATGCCCGACGTTTAACGTTCGCACTGATGTCCCATGTGCTGTGTAAATACGGATAGTTACATCAGCAGGTTCAGCAAGTCGATAGGGTATCCACGTCTCTGGATTGAAAGGGTTCGGATAGTTGTGGAGGAGTTGCGTGTGTTCTGGGGTGTTAGTGGCGGTAGGGGCTGCTGCCACATTTAACTGTTTAATAATCAAGTCAACATCCGCTTGGGTTACCACACCATCTCGGTTTACATCGGGATTTGGATCTGCATCTTCCTCGATATTGTTCCCTAAATTTGAAATAACGATGTCCAAATCTGTGACACTCACGAATCCATTGCCATCTACATCCGTATTTTTTAGGTGAGAAAAATCGGGTATTGGCGGTTGTTCTTCTCTAACGGTAGGTTCAGGGTGTGCTTCATAGAATAAGCGTGGCTTTCCGAACACAAAATGGTCGCAATTTTTATTTCCAGCATCTGACACTTTAATCGTAAGTGTTTTGGTATTTTTAGGAATATTGAAAGCGATACGTGTATTTCTATCCTTGATACTTAGTACACCCGAATCGTAAATCTCCACATCGTCAGCAAGGCATGAAATTTGGACAGATGCACCACCGCCACAGCCGGTATTTGGAAGATCGAAATAAGAATCAAATCTTGTATAGTGCTTGTCAGAAATATCGTAAACAATACGACTGGGGGCGTGCGAATACATCCAGTGGCCCCACGTCCGCATATTTGGAAAATTTAGATACTGATGCGGCTTCGGTGGATAGGAACCCTTCGGTGTTTTCTCCCATACCCCTGCTGCGCCCCAGCCGTCCCAGTCTTGAAGCCCGTTTATAGGTGCTAAAGAATCAGAAATATCATAACTAAGCGTAAGAGCGACTGAATCTTGATCGATATCGGTATCCTCTAAGTTCTCTGATACAATCAAAAAGGGATTCCTATTTAGAATTTTAGCTTCTTGTGAGAGTAATCCGCCGGGTGTTTGATACCCGACCCCCCAATCTGTAACACTTGGGTACATTAAAGAGTGCTCGCGAGAATTATGTCCTAATCCAAAAGCATGACCTAATTCGTGCGCTGTTATGCTTAATATGATATTTGTATTTTTGTTTGGTATAATAGCTCTGTGAATGCATTGATTATTAGCTGTGCAAGACTGAAACACGATACCCGCCCTTCCTTCAAACTCAAACACTCCCCCTAAGAATATGACCAGTATATTATTGGGATCTCCAATCATTAATCTATATTTATTCGGTAGATCAGCTTCAATACGGTCAATTGAAGTATAGTCGCGAAGATTTCTTCTACCACGAGCGATCGGTATATTAACCTTACCTTCGGGGGTCAGATCGACCAAAAATGTTTTCGGTTCAAATCCGTGAAATTCCATCTGCTTTCTAAAGTAGTTCTGAGCATCAAGCATTACATCTTGATAGAAATCAATCTCAGCATCTGTAGGTCTGCTAACATCAAATGATTTGAAATAGATAACTTTCACGACAGGTGATGTATTACCGTTCTCTGAGTATGCGTTTAATACTAAAAGGGCAAGTAGCAGTAATGTGCTGGGTTTTCTAAACATACTTCACTTTCCAATCTCTTGTATGTCTGTCACAAAAGTGATAATACTGTCCGGATGCCAGTTGCGTGCTTCGTCTGCCACTGAAATTTCTATGGTGTATGCCCTGCCGGGTCTTAACGCGAAACTATCTTCAACTTTTAAAAGCACAACCTGTTTAC
>CAZGAW010000076.1:0-25091 GCA_964523645.1 uncultured bacterium
AATTTCTCTATATCGGAATAAGCGATTTTGCCATCTCTTTTCTCTAACCAGGTCCACACAGGCTCCATATCTTCATCATCTGGATTTTTGAATTTATGAAAAGTGTTCGTATCGACAATAATACACATCGCTTAATCCTTAAACCCCAAGAGTCGTTTGGATTCTTTAAGGAAAAAGTCGCCGTAATGTGGTGGGACTCCAACCATATTCGCCATCTTATCAAAACCAATATTATGTACCTTGACGATATTTCCCTTCGGTTCAAAGTAGATTAACGACACATCTTCGGGACGGATGTTACCTCTTATAATGTCAATACGGGCGCGGTCAATCATATAGTCGCTGTGGGTTTCAATGATAAACGATCGATTCCCCTGGCTCCCCAAGTTTGCCAATAAAGAGGAAAGTTCCGCCTGTGCCCTTGGATGCAAGTGAACCTCAGGTTGTTGTAGTAAGAAGTAGGTCATTTCTCGCAAACTGCGAGAGCTTCGCCGAGAAGTTTCAGGATTCAAAACATGCACTAAAATTGGCAAGATTTGACTTACACCGTAGCCAACATCAACAATATTGGCATTCGGTCCCCTCACTTTGAATTTCAGCTGAAATGGAGCACCCAAGGAACGCCCGAGGTTCTTTATTTCTATATTCTGAAATAAGCCAGAACTCTTGCCGAATGCGACTAACTGTGCTTTGAGTGTTTGCCACCGCTTTTGCTGGGTTGCTTCCATTCTCATCAGTAGCATCGGGACATCGCTTCCCTCTGGATCGTTAAATTCTCGGGTCGGATCGTAGGTGCGTTTAGGTCGCGAGCGAATCGGAGATGTACTAAATACAGATAGGTGGGGACCGACACTCCAAGGGTTATATCGCTCTTTTTCCGAATTTTGAAGCATTTCCAGATAATTTGCTAAGGCGGTTTTTCCTTCAGCGTCTCCTTCCAAAAAGTGACTGGATTCAAATTGTAAGAAACGAAAAAGGGAGGAAGATGGAAGCATGTCCAAAAGATCAGGATCACAATTTATTTCATAGTAGTTGTGCTTTTTATCAAACGAGACTAAACGCATCGGACTTTTTGTGGTATTGCCTCTAATTTTGAAAACGATTTTACCGTCAGGGAATTTGAGTTGGACTGAGTTTACAACAGGTTCAATTCCCTCACTTTTTTCTTCAAATTCGACCATCCATTTAACAGATTCGATAGTAAACCCTAGTTTAAAAATCTTTTCTTTTGGTCTACCGTTTCTGATAATATCCTTAAAGATTCCCATTGAATAGGGTGCTGCATTAAAATCTAACCCCTCACCACATAAATAATTTGCCAACACTTGAAAACATGCCAATGCTGTCGTTTTACCAGTACTGTTCTCTCCAACTAAAAAGGTCAAGGGTCGAATTTCAAGCATCTGGCGTTCGCTAAAACAGCGGACCTCTTCCATTGTGAATTGGGTAATGTTCATGTTGTCATCTCCACAACGTCATCGTTAGGTTATAGACACAATGATTCACAGCGTTCGCGATAACTCCACGGATTATAGTAGCATATCCAATCAGAATCTGTCAAAAGAATTAAAGGCATGTGGACATTTTGATTTCGGCGTACTGATTATAAAGAGAGCCGCTTCCACAGCGAAAGCGGCTTTCATTAATTTGGCTATACTTCAAATTCTTTTCGTTGTTTATGTTGCAGGTGGCGAAAACTTACCTTGTTGCCACTCCTTATAGATTAGGATTATCCCTATTAGGCCCAAACTACCGTAGAATAAACGCTTAATCAAACTAAATAGTATTAGAAATTCCCCTATACTCATACTTTCAGTTAACCAGCTATTGACTTTGTTTCCTGCCCATTGGTCGATATACTGCTGGAAAAACGGTTGAAAAATTACACCAATTACCCAAAAACCAACGCAAGTTGCCAAAATAACGATCAATCCCTTCGATCGAGTTCGGATACATAACAAAAATAGTAACCCCACGAAAGCCAAGTGTACAATAACAGTCAGAGTCGTCAGGGCTATAAGAGTACCAGTAGACATTGCCAGGACCCTCCTTCAAATTTAGGCGGGTGACCAAAACATCAAACGCCTGCCAATTTTCGGTTTTTTATTGATTTTAGCCGAACAGAGACGATTCGGAGGGTGTCCCTACACGCATGTGTCGGGAATCGGAGTTCCCTCCTACAAGAGATAAGATCAACTTGACTTAATACAGTATCTACGGGTAATGGTCGCCATAGGTAGTTCCGAATTTTCGTATCTGTAGGTCAAAGTATAGAAGCGTAATACCGATGATCCAAATTGGAAAAATCAGGGCACTAATGACTGTACTGCTCCATGCCATAATTGTCAAGAACAGCGAGCCAGCATCAATGGATGTGGAAATTAACACCCACCAGATGACATCTACAGGGTTTGTTACATCTGTCAACCTTGTTAAGACCAGGATACATCCAACCATGATCTGGGCTATACGATGAATCGCGAGACTTAAGAAGGAAAAGGAGATGAGTGTTCCCCAGATTCGCCACCATCCGCCACGGGTTAGCCCATTACTCCTCTCAAAAGCGCGTCGGATAGCGGGTTCCTCAAGCAGAACAGTTGGGGTAGCGAACGTCCAACGCACAGCAAAGTAAATTGAGAAAGGTACAAAGGCTAACGGAATAAACTGCATCCATAGTGTCCCTGATTTCGTCAGAAAAAATAGTAAATCACGGGCGAAGTGCCACCAAAGCGTCGGAAAATAGATTGAGAAAGGTACCGTAACCAACTGAAGAAAACCGATCAAGAAGGGCAACCGTATTAGCGGATCGGCCTCAACAGGAGAACCTGGCGTCCACGAAGTTATAGAGCTCATCGCAGAAACCATAGGAGAAACGATACTAATTTTTGATATATCAAAAGCCAAGCTCCATACAAGCACACACGCTAACATGTACCGGAACCGATGCCCGACTTGTTGCAATGCCTTTCGGCTTGTGATAGGGTCACCTAAATAGATCGTAGCCGTCGCAACAATTATTCCACCCAGACTGACAAGCACAAAAGACATGCCAATGATATCTACTACGAGGTTTTTTTGAAAGAAATTAGGGAGAAAACGTCCTAATAAATATTCCACAACACTTCCACAGAAACGGACACCAATAATGCCAAGGAATAACAGAACATGTTTCCGATAGAGACTGAAAGTTGTATCCAGTATCTCACCGAATCCCATCGGTTGAAGTGTAGGCGTTTTGTTGTTTGTGTGCGCTGTGTCAGTTGTATTTCGCATACGCTTTCCATCTATGATAGTACAGCCCGAAAATAAGTGCACACGCTATAAACGCAAGCACCCTTCCACCGCTGGCGAGGTTTCTAGAGGAAACACCCTATCAAAAACACCTCGCCTTCCCGTGGGTGTATCGTTAATTGTGGGTTTTACTATAACAAACCGTTAGTGCTAATATTTCAGCAATCTTAATCGGACTCGCTAAAGACTTCCATTCCAGCGGAGCCGTCTGCAATCTTACGGATTTGTTTCTCGAAACCGGGAGGCGAGAGCGTCCACGTAATCCAGAGCGGTTCGTCGCCTGTGTTGACAAAACGGTGTTCAACATTCGGTGGGAGATAGATAACTGTACCCGGTTTCAGATCAGCGACTTCATCACCGACAAAGGCTCGCCCCTGCCCACCATAGACAAAAATAATTTCCTCTGATTCGCTGTGGGAGTGGAGCGGGATCTCGCTATGTGGATCAATTTCTTCTAACCCCATAGAAAAATGTTCAGTTCCAACGGTATTCGGTTCGATAAGCGTGTACAATGTCCGCGGTGCCTCGTCTTCAATACGGACAACTTCGGCATCCTCTTTATGATAGATATGCTTCATTTTTCCTCCAGAATTGAATTTCATATCAGGTTTTCCTCACTGTCCTGAAAACCTTTTTAACGTAGGTTCGATTGGTAGATTTCAAAATTATGGTAAATCCAATAGATAAATAGAGATTCGCTTTTGGGTAAACAAATCGCCGAGGGTTGTTTTGTAGCAAAACTGTGAGTTTGTGGCATTTGTGAGGTAACCCGACATCGTTTTGCATGTCCACATTATACCAGAGGGATTCTTTTCATAAAACCTCTTATTTTTCTCGAACTCACGTTAAAAAATAAAAAAGGGACAACCTTAGAGGCGTCCCTTTTTTATATAAAGTGATGTTGGTTTATAGATGATGTTGGTTAATTTGTCAACTCGAAAATAATCGGAAGCTCGAGTCGCAAGCTGCTGCCCTCTTGTTCTTCAGGGAAGGGCGGATACGGCACAGCATTTTGAACAGCAGCGATCGCTGCATTATCCAGCGCCTTTGAACCAGAAGAGTCCGTAACCGTCGGGTTCTGAATCGTGCCGTCTTTGAAAAGCGTGAACCGAACCGTTGTTGTGGCACCGTCGTCTAAATTCCGAACGCGTGGGGGGAAGCGTTGGACCTGTTTGATTCGGTCGCGAACGGCTTTTAAGAATTCGTTAAACGACTGTTTCGCGTCTCCTAAATTGACGGAAGCGAGTTCCAAATTCCCTGAATCACTGAATTCCGTTTGCGCGAGGCTTGTTCCCATATCCATTCTTGTAACTAAACTCGTGTTTTCAAACTTTGGCACCTCAAACTTCGGCATCATTGTAACAATGTTTGCCTGTTGTTGTGTTGCCCTGAACAGATTTCTGCCGAAGCCCGCTGCGCTCGGTGCCATCACGGGACGTGTCGGAGCCTCACTCGTCGGCAGTGTAAAACGTGCATTGCCCACCGGAATTTTAGCACTCGTCGTGACAGGTTGTCCTTTGGGTGCCCGAATATTAGAAAACTTCGGTTTTTTGGGTTGTCGTGTTGTACGGGGCGGTGTGCGGCGTTTCGGTTGTGGTTTCGCTGCCTCCAAAACAACACTCTCTACTTTATCGTTGTTCATTTCCAACACAGTTTTGTGAATAAAGTAGATAGCCCCAACGATGATCCCGACGGCGTGCAGTCCGATTGCAAAGCCACTCGCAATCCGGATCGCCTTCTTCTTACGTTTTTGGGCAGCTTCTCGGTTCTGTCGCTGGATGTCAGCCATAGTCCTCATATTTTTTCTCCAGTTTCCTTAATCTGTTTACCCTTACCTTGGTTGGAAAGAGCATAACTCATCAATTTAGTCTTCCGCAAGCCGTATAAAAAATTATTAATTATCAGTTAACGGGTAAGAACCTATCTGTAACAATTCAGCGCTGCCTGACGTTCCAAGTTGGAAAAGGTTGTTACAGACCCCTCTTAACCGACAACCGATAACCCTTTAATCTTCATAGCTCAGTAACTTATATCTGTCGTTTTTAACAACTACCGAGCCGAGAATCTTCAAATCCTGTTTTTCGCCAGCGGCGTTCTGTAACGTCAAAACGGTTCCACGTAAAAGTTGGAACCCTTCGTAAGTTTCTGGGGGGCGATCGAAGCGGATGTCAACAAACTTCAGGTTATGCCCGCCGAAGTGAGCGATCCACTTTTTCATACCTATGTTACATTTCTTATTCAGATTTGACCAAGCAAAGTCGCCTGGAAAATTGTTTGGTGGACGGCTTGCGGGGAACGCGGGCCAAATCCAATTGAGATACGCTTCACGTTGCACGCGTAGACGGTTCAACTGTTCGATATCTTTTCGATTGAGTGCGTCTACAACTGCCAGACCGAGTTGGTCTGGCGAGTGTAGGGGTTGGGTAACCCAACCCCTACGATTCGATTTCTCACATCCTATCAAATTGCTGTAAACAAACAGTATTGTTAGAAGGATGTAAGACGTATAAACGGTGCGTTCACTACTTCTGTGCACTCGTTGTCCATCCCGTGGTCCAGTTGTTACTTGGGCTCACGCCACCGATGAAGTCAACCTGTTCAAAGAAACCATCAACAGGAGGACTCGCCGGTGTCACCGCGTTTGCACCTGCGCCGGGTGAGAAGTTAGGCGCTGCTTTGTTGAACGGGGCGACCAACCCTGGATCGGTTTCTTGGTTATCATTGGATGCCGCAAAATCGGCTTCGTCGAATCCATCATCGTCTTTCTCATCGCCAAAATTGCCTTTTCCGTTTTCAAAGAAGATACTGTTTTTTACAACCAGTTTACCGCTATTCGCTTGCGCGTGGGTTGCCTCGTTGTTGATATCGAGTCCGACTTTGTTGAATCCAGTAACAATGAAGTTGGCGAATATACCCGCAGCACCTTCACGAATCAACATACCGTTATCGCTTTCGGGGCCAGCGGGATCACCGACGAGTGTGGCATTGTAGATCGTTGCGGCGGAACGGGGCGTTGCCTCATTATCTTTGCTGCTGTTATCAACTTCAAACCCGTTATCTGCGTCATCGCCATACTGTTGAACGACGAGGAACTGCGCTTTGCCTGTCCAACCGTCGGTCCAGTCGAAAGAATCATCGCGTGCCCCTGTAACCATGACGTATTTGAGATTAACGGTACCACCGAACATCTCAACGCCGTCATCTTGGTTCATGTGCACTTGGACGTGATCCACGACAGTACCGGATCCAACACCTTGGAAGGCAATGCCGTTCAGCTCGTTATCAGGGCTGAATTCGATACCCGCATACTCGACGCGCACGTAGCGGAGGACACCGCTGTTGTCAGCAGGATTGTTTCCGCCGAACGCGCCTGTGTCCCCTTCACCAAAAGTTACACCTTGGTTCGTCGGGGCACTACCGTTGATAATCAAGCCGCCCCATTGGCCCCGTGCCCGGGAACCTTCAAAAGCGTCACTCGCCATAACGATAGGAGCAGATTCTGTTCCTTCTGCCATGATTTTAGCACCTTGGGCAATAATGAGCGTGCCGTTGGTCGCCTGTTCGCCATAAATTTTGACACCCGGTTCAATGGTGAGTGTCGCGCCACCTTCAACAAATACCGCACCGCGAAGAAGATAATCGTAAGCCGCGGAGAGCGTTTTATCGGCGTTCAATCTGCCTTCAAGAACGACTACTTGCCGTCCATCAATATTGATAACGGTTTCTTCTGTAAGTGCTTCTTCAGTTTCTTCGGTCTCTTCGGTATCATCGCTACCACAGCCGACAAAAGCCAACGCTAATCCAACTGCGGAAATGGCGATTAACAGGAACAACCGATTCTGATATAAACCCCTTTTTCCTGTTGATGCAGGGGCAGACCCAATATTTAACATTACCTAACTATGCTCCTTTTTTTATTTTTTTTACCCAACCGATTCTACGGATAGGTACTGATGCTCGCGACTTGACGATGCACATTGCCTTAACTTTAAGTCGCGATTGTAAATTTCTATCATATACTTAAGGATACTCAAAAATTGTTGCAGGAAAATGACAATATTATGATTTTTTTGCACTTTGTTAATCGTTATCAGTTCGGTTTTTCTACGAAAAACCTTTCAGTTGTCGGTAGTCGGTTAAGAGGTTTTCGTTTAAGTTTTAACCGATGACCGATAACCGATAACTGACAACCATATCCTACAAATCGTAACTTATCCCAAATGAGAACGCTCTGCCAAGTTTATACTGAACGTAAACCTCTTCGCCTTGTTTGAAATGAACATAGGGGTCAAGCAGATTTTTCGCTGAAACACTAAATTTGAAATAATTCGCAACCTCTCGGCTAAAACTCAGATCCAATTGTCCACGCGGTTGCTCATACACATCTGGTACACCGTGGTTACCCACTTCAGAGAGTCTGCGTCCGAAGATGTTATACGCGATCGCACTGGAGATACCCCAGTTGGGATCCTCAAAACCGATGGAGACATTGATGATGTAGGGACATTGTCCTTGTAGCGGACGTTCAGAAGAGGTCTGAATGCCGACATCCTCTGGTAGGACCACTTGTGAGGAAATCAACGCAGCGTTTGTGTTAATCGAAAACTTACGCAGTGCCTCTGTAAGCACACCTAAATTCTGACGGGCTTCCAACTCCAAGCCGTAATTGTTAGCACCTTCAGCGTTTTCATAGGTAATTCTGACTTCCGCTTGTGGTTGAACGATCTGTTCAATCGGTTTTTGAAACCGCTTATAGAAGGCACTGACCGCCAGAATACCACCGATCTGTGGAAACGTTTCCCAGCGAAAATCGAAATTGTCGATCTGTGTCCGCTCCAAATCTGGATTGCCGAGAATCGTTCTACCGCCGACGAAATCTGTAAACTCAAAGGGTGCGAGTTCTCGGAAATCGGGACGCGTGATCGTTCGGGATGCGGCGAGGCGCAAATTCATCCGCTCTGTTAGACGATACGTCACGTTCAGGCCCGGCAGCCAATCAAGTGTTTCCAAATTTGCTTCGATCTCTTTGAGGGAGGCAGAGAACGGATCGTAGGTCGTAACCGTTTGATCGGAAGACTCCAATCGGACCCCGGTCATGACTTGCCATTTTGTGGTAATTGGTAAATCAAGCATCAGGTAACTTGCGTAAATATTGTGGTCTGCCAGATAGTTATCCGTAGAGCGTGTCGATTCACGCAATTCAAAGACGCGAGGTGCTATGTTTTGGGTTTGGAAAAGTATTTCAGGTGGATCGGACAGATTGACGGTCGCATCTACTTGATCGGAAGGCAGAAATCTAAATCTGCGGACATCAAATGTCCGTGCCCGATCTCGTAGGAGTCCCCCGAATTTGAAAAGACCTTCAGCACCCATCGGAATTTTCCAGTCAACACGGGCGTTATATTCATCGTCCTCAAGGTCAAAGAAGAAGCGACTACCGCTGTGTGTAACATCACGGAATGTAAACGTTCCGTCGCCTCTGTCTTCGTAGATATTCTCGCGTGTATCGGGTTCATCGCGTGAGGCACGCGAATACGTGAGTCGCCATTCCATAGAGACATCGGGGCGTTTTGCCCTCTCTTTTGGACCTTCTAATGCAGGTTCTCCAAAATTGAAGTCGTGCATACCTGCGAATTGACCGGAGAAAAGTTGGCGTTCAACGTAACGGAGTCGTGTGCTGCGCATATCCGTATTTCTGTCGGCGTTGAAGCCTTCCCATGTACGCGTCTCATCTTCTGCGGTGTGTGTGAAAAGTGTCCTGATGCTGAGCAGGTGTTCTGGCGAGAAACGGAGACTGGTGTTTAGAACGCTACCCCACTCCACTTCGTTCCCGCTCCGTTCAATGTTATACGAGGTTACAGGGGAAAGCGTCTCGTTCAGACCGATACGAAAGGCGTTGCGGACCTGTGTGCCGTAACTATGGCTGTTGCCGTAAGAAACAACACCTAAGTAGCCGAAATCTTTGCCGAAAATCTTGTTACTGTTGCCAAGACTGAATTTGTAACCTTGGTTGATAGGGACGGATTGTCGTTCTGGTGACCAGACGTTAGCAAACGATTGCCCGAACTCCTGAATTTCTTGGGGGGTGAAGCCTAACGGGGTAAAACGTCCGCGCTCGCGAATCGGTAAATCAGCTGCCTGATTTTGGACGATGCTCGGTAAATCGCGTGAACCGTCGTCAAATCCTAAAAAATCGAAATCACCGCCCGGATACGTCAAGCCTTCTTCGCCTGTCGCTTGCGTATTGAAACCGCTTGACATTGACAGTGCCATCGTTAAATCTTCTGGAAAATCTTTGGTAAATACTTGGACGGAACCGCCGGCGAAGCCGCCGGGTTGGTCGGGCGAAAAGGTCTTGACTGTCTGGAGGCTTGCGAGGAGGCTTGCTGGGAAAATATCCATCGGCACGACCCGCCGATTCGGCTCAGGGCTTGGGATTTCAACGTTGTTAAGGAGTGTATTACTATAACGTTCTCCCAATCCACGGACAAACACGTAACGTCCACCGACAATACTGACACCCGTCACCCGTTTAATAGCCTCACCTGCGGATGAGGCGGGCAGTCTGCTAATTTCTTCTGTGCTGATGCTGTCCTCAATGCGTGAGCTTCGCATCCGTTTTTCAAGGAGACCGCGCTCACTGGATTGGCTCAGCCGTACCGGTAACTTGATCGCATCGAGTTTTACGACTTGCGGTGTCAGTTTGATTTGGAGAGGTTCCGGGACCTCCCCCGCACTCACCTGAAAATCCGTCATGACATAAGTGTTGTAAAACGGCGCGTTTGCATGAATCTTATAAATGCCGATTGGCAATTCCAGCAAAAATTCCCCTGTCTCGTCTGTGTTGACCCGAACCTGAGTGTCAACGACCCGAATTGATACTTCTGCTATTGGTTCTTCGGTGTCGTTGTCGACAACGGTACCTGTTATCTTAATGATCTGTTGCGTTTCGTGATTGTCAGCACCCGCTTCTCCAACCACGAATCCCATGCTAAGTACCAAAAACAACAGGCTTCCGATGCGAAACCATCCGCTAACGGATGGGACTTGTGAGCCCATATTAAGAAATCCTCTCACTTTTTATTTTATTCCCCTTAGGCGAACTTGAAATCCTCTTTTATGGTAAACCTTAGAATTCATTAGACACGCTGAATTGGCGAGGTGTTTTTGATAGGGCGTTTCTGCGGATTTCCCCTAGGAAACCTCGCCAGCGGTAGAAGCGGATTGTTTCCACTGAAATGTCTATTTATTTTTCGGGTTTACCATAGTTTTGTGGGTCAGGTGGATTTCCAAGCGCGCATGGACGGATTGGACATCCATCCTTACTATAAATCTCTTATAGAATGCGCGAATGGTGTTCCACCAACATCTCTATTCTCAACGTTATCCAATGGTGCAGAAAATTATAATCTTCAAATGCAACAAAAATGTGTAATTTTTTTGTTAAAAAATAGAAAAACGCGTTCCCTTTTCTCTTGATATTTTCTCATAGAAACCCTATAATAATTTCAAGCATAGGTTTTTGTTGTTATATGAAAGGTGAATTGATGTTAGATGAACTGCGTCGGAAAAGTATTCATTTAGCAGGGCTTATCCTACCGGTTATTTATCTCTTCTTGGATAAACCGACGATGTTAATCCTCATTGGGGTGCCAACTGGGTTTGCCCTTATCGTAGAATTGATGAAGTGGCTCTCCCGACGTTTCAGCAAACTCTTTTTTCAAGTTTTCGCTTCCCTCCTCCGCACACATGAGCGCAAAGGCGCGATGACAGGTGCAACCTACTATCTAATTAGTGCTTTTTTATGTGTTTTCTTTTTTGGCAAGACGGTTGCTATCGTTTGCATTTTCTTCATGATATTGGGAGATATGGCAGCTGCGTTGGTAGGTAAAATGTGGGGTCGGACGAAACTCCTTGGCAAAAAGAGTTTGGAAGGCAGTAGCGCCTGTTTCGTTGTTTGCGCAGCTATTGCCTTGGTGAACTTAAACCCTGTTATAGCAATCATCGGTGCTTTGGTCGCGACAATCGTCGAACTTATGCCTGTCCCGATCGATGACAATCTCACAGTGCCGCTCATTTCTGGGGCGGTGATGCACTTTTTGATGTGAAATAGCAGTCAGCAGTCAGTTCGGATTTTTTCTCCGAAAAAAATCCTTTCAGTTTTCAGTCACAAGAGCTGCTGGGTGTTTCAGAGTCGTCTTTAAACTGATAACCGATAACTGACAACTGACAACTGATATTATGGCACATATTAAACTGGAAAACATTGTAAAACGCTTCGGCGATTTCGTTGCTGTCAAGGATTTTAATTTGGAGGTTGCCGACAAAGAATTCGTCGTTTTTCTGGGGCCTTCTGGGTGTGGTAAAACCACAACGCTCCGCCTCATCGCGGGTTTAGAAAATCCTGAAGAGGGTGATATTTTCATCGACGGACAACGGGTCAACGATCTCTCAGCTGCCGATCGCGATATCGCTTTTGTTTTCCAATTCTATGCCCTCTATCCGCATCTAAATGTCTACGAGAACATCGCCTTTCCACTTAAAGCCGTGAAGGCCTCGAAATCGGAGATTGATGTCCGGGTTAAGCGGGTTGCGGAAATCTTACAAATATCTAATATGCTCAATCGGAAACCGAGTGTCCTCAGCGGTGGCGAGATGCAACGCGTTGCACTCGGACGTGCGATGGTGCGCCAACCCAAAGTTTACCTCCTTGATGAACCGATGGCGAATTTGGATGCCAAAATTCGTGTTGACACACGCGCTGAGATTAAACGACTCCAACACGAAATCGGCGCGACAACTATCTTTGTAACGCACGATCAGGTTGAAGCCATGTCTCTCGCCGACAGGATTGCTGTTATCCACCTCGGCGTACTCCAGCAAATTGGCACACCGCATGAAATCTATAATAAGCCGAAAAGTCTTTTTGTAGCAGGATTTATGGGGATGCCCACGATGAACCTCCTTGATGCGGAACTCACTGTGCAGAAAGGGGAGTCCGTTCTGCGTCTCAGCCACACCGATGTTTATCTGCGTGTCTCTCCAGAACGACAAGCGTGTATCACTTCAGACGCAGTGGAACATGGGCTGGTGTTCGGTATTCGTCCTGAACATATCACACCCACGAATCAGGCGGGCGGAGAAAGAATTTCTGCGGATGTGCATCTCGTTGAACCGCTGGGTCCGGTGAATATCCTTGACATCCGTCTCGGCACGCATGCAGAGACGCAGGACCCTATTCTGATCCGTGTAAGGGCACATCCAACATTCCGGGCTGCGGTGGGGGATACGATCTGGTTAGATTTTGATGCAGCGGAAATGCATCTCTTTGACCGAGAAACGGAACGAGCTGTTTGGTGAAAGAGTAGTCAGGGGAATAGCCGTCGGCAGTCAGTAAAGAAGTTGTCAGTAAGAACGTGCGATGAATCGCACGACTACGAACGGTTTATTATAGTTGTCAGTTATCATAGCGGAAGGCAGCAGAGGAGCAATACAGAAAAAAAATGAAAATACCGTGTCGTTTAGCGGCTTTCGACTTGGACGGAACGCTACTCAATAGTGAACACACGTTATCAACAAAAAACCGCGATGCCCTTCAAGCACTCGCGGCGAACGATATTCTTGTGGTATTAGTTTCTGGGCGGATGCACCGCTCTATCAAGCCTGTCAGCGATCAAATTGGGCTTGAGAACCCAATTATCTCTTACAACGGTGGGATGGTACAACACGCGACAACCGGAGAAGTGTATCATCATACACCCGTACCAGCGGATTATGCAATGGCGGTTGTTAATGACTGCGTCGAACAGGATTTACATCTCAACTTCTGTTTGAACGATGAGCTTTATGTTACTGAACGCAATGCTTGGAGCGACCTCTACGAGGAACGGACTGGGGTTCCCGCAACAGCCGTAGGCGACCTACGCGAGTTAGCCGGAGAAACACCAACAAAGTTACTTATCATCCACATACCCGAAGCATTAGAACCGCTCTTAAACAGTTTTCAAACCAATTACTCGGAGAAGCTATACGTCACGCAGACCCAGGCAGAATATATAGAATTTATGAATCCAGAAGTCGCTAAGGGACGCGCACTAACAGCCCTCGCCAATCGATTTGACATTCCGATGGAGGCAGTTGTGGCTTTCGGTGATAGTTACAATGATGAAAGTTTGCTCAAGACAGCCGGTTTCGGCGTAGCGATGGCGAACGCGGTGCCGCCAATCCGTGCCTGTGCTGACCATATTACAACGACAAATGACGATGACGGAGTCGCAAAAGCCATTTGGGAATTGATTCTCTGATGCGTTGGATTGTGTTCCCTCAAGGTTGCTCTCCAGTCGGATAACCACTTTACGGCAAATTATTATCTCGGTTTGGCATCGTGAAACTTTTTGTAAGGAATATCCGCAACGAGTACGTAGGAGTTTCCTTCCTGTTTCAAGGACATCTGAACCGAGTTAACGGAAAATTCAAAATACTTTGCCAGAACTTCTGCTAACTCGTGATGCAACCTCGTCATAAAGCGGTCGTCAACATCGAGCCTATCTTGTGTAATGACAAGTTTCAGGCGCTGCTTTGCGATATTACTCGACTTTGGCTTGCGCCCGAACAACTGTTTGATACTGATGTTCATAGGAAGACTCCTTATCTACTTCTCGTGAACCAATTGACAATGTTTGAAAGAAAGCCTTTCTGCTCTAAGTCAGGTATTGGGATTCGCTGCCCCGTAAGCCGTCGAGCGATGCGCATGTAAGCCTGGGACCCAGGGGAAGCATCTTCGTACACTAAGGGAATCCCACGATTTGTAGAGGTAATCACACCGGCATCTTCTGGGACAACACCGATCAAATCGATGTTGAGAATATCCAAAACATCCTCTCTGTCCATCATACTTCCGTTCCCTACCAGCTGCGGCGAGAAACGATTTAGGACGAGGTTGATCGGTTCGATTCCAGCGTGTTGCAATAACCCAATAATCCGGTCGGCATCCCGAATTGCTGAGACATCGGGTGTCGTGACAACGATGGCTTCGTCAGCACCAGCGGAAGCGTTACTGAAACCGCGTTCAATGCCTGCAGGCGAGTCAACTAAGACGAAGTCATGGTCTATCTTTAACTTGTCACAGATCGCTTTCATCTGCTCGGGTTGTATATCGTCCTTGTTATTTTTCTGGGATGCTGCCAACAGCATGAGTCCATCAACGCGTCGGTCTTTGACCAGTGCTTTACTGAGTTCGCACTGCTTTTCGATGACATCCATGGAGGTGTAGACGATCCGACTCTCAAGGCCCATCACGATATCAAGGTTCCGAAGTCCGACATCTGCATCAACCAGCACAACTGTTTTACCGAGGAGTGCGAGTGCTGTTCCTAAGTTAGCGGCAGAGGTTGTTTTTCCAACGCCCCCTTTACCTGATGTCACTACGATTACTTTGCCCATAACCCGAACCTCCTTTGTTAAAACTTGACAAATTTTTCAACAATAATTACGTCTTCTACCCCGATGCGCGCAATTTCTGGGTAACCTCGGGGTTTTTGGTTAATGGGGCGGCGATTTATAAAATTGCCGATTTGGAGTTGTACAGGAACTAATTCCATAGCGATGATTACAGCCGATAGCCTACCGTTTATGCCAGCGTGTGCGTTCCCGCGTAGCGCGCCAAGAACGACAATATCACCGCCAGCTTTTACTTCTCCACCCGAATTGATATCTCCGTAAATAATGAGGCTCCCTCGTGGAAATACTTCTGTCTGTCCCGAGCGAATTGTATAAGGTATAATTTTGGAAGGTTCACTATCACGACTGTTTTGTGCGTCCGTTCTTTGCTGAATTGCGTGCGTTGTTGGCGCGGCGGCAATAGGCGGTGGTGCCTGTTCATCCGAGGCTTCAATACTCCGTACCCTCAGGTTGTAGGTTTCCTGAAGCTTGGATTTTAAATACGACACCTCCTCTGCTTTCAAGGTTGGACTCTTCAAGTCAATCTGCACAGATGTTCCCATTAACGGTTGATTCATGCGAGACATTTCCTGTTGAATTGCCTCTTCAACTTCCTCGATGGACAGATGGGGCCTGATAATCAGGTGCAAACCGTCTCTATACGCTCTGAGAGCCACAATAGAATTTGCCATTTTGTCACTTTTCTCTCGGTTTCGACCTTCGTGAGAATATTCCTTAATAGATGATAGATGCGATTTCGGTCGCTATTTTCTGCTTGAAGTTAATTCCGTTCCAGCTGCGCTAAAACATAGGGGCCTTCAGGAATCACTGCAATTCGAGTATCTTTGCCGTATCGGGTTAAAAGTTCTTCAATGCCTGCTTGTGCGCTTTCTAAAGGATGCACAAACAGTTTTGCGCGTTGATGGTAGGGAATGCCATCGGTATAAAAATAGATATCTGCCTTACGCGCGACTTTCGCCAATTCTTCTAACTGCCACTGATCGATGACGAAGTTTGCTGGATTGTAAAGCCCTTGCACGAATGCTGTTAAATCATCGGTTTTAAAAATCAGGTCTGTAAATGGCTTACTACCGATCCCTTCGCTGCATGCGGCGACGAGTAGGATGCTACCGCCCTGCCTCACGATCTCAACGGCGGTTAGCAAACCTTTGATGGCTTGATAGAACGTTGCGTCTAAAGGATACCCTGCACTGGAGACAACGACAGCGTCTGCGGCGGCGGGGAGTGTGACTCTGGCGTGTTTCTCAACGAACTCGGCACCGACACGATGAGATTCAACCATATCGCCAGCAAAAACGCCTGTAATCTGGCGGTCTTTGTCAATGGCGACGTTCAGATTAAAGTCAACTCCAGCCATCAGTGCAATTTCTGTGGCTTCTAAGTGAAACGGATTTCCTTCCAATATCCCGACAGACGATTTCGGGTGTTCCATCAGTTCGGGGCCGTGCATCACCTTCATTGTTTCAATTGAGGCGATTCCTGGGCAGACTGCCTTTCGCCCGCCGGAATAACCTGCCATCAGATGCGGTTCAATCAATCCGGTGATAATTCTCAAATCCGCTTCAAGATAAGTTTTATCGATGTGAACAGGGGTACCGTTCTCGGTTGTGCCTAAATATGAGTGGGTCTCTGGCTTCTGCGAAAGATGATTGACGATGCGATACCGTTCCATGAGATCGCGTCCAACCATGATTTCAAGTTCTTCTGCGTTATTAGGACGGTGGATGCCGGTCGCAACGAGGATCGTAATTTTTTCGCGTGGGATACCAGTCTGTTCAAGCGTTTCCAGTATTGGAGGGAGAATCACTTTGTTAGGCACGGGTCGGGTTATATCGGAGATCACGATACATGCGGACTCGCGCCCTTTCGCAAGTTCAGCCAAGGGGGATGAGGCGATAGGCTGAGCGATTGCGTCTCGGACGGCTCTATCTCCATCCGACAGCGGAGCACTTTCCGAGATTTCAAGAACCCCGGCTACATTTTGGTCGGGAATCTCAATCGGTAATGTTCCGCTCCCATATCTCATTTCAATTCGCATCTCGAAGTTCCCTTCAGGCTGGCTAAACAGGCTAATAATATTGGCGCATCATTCGGTGAAAAAACTAACCCCTGTAAGTATTATACCTTTTTTTTACTAAAAAAGCAAATTAATTTTGATTTCGTCATGGTTTTGACATAATTTTCAGATTTTTTCGTCATGTTTTGTTGAAACTACGCAAGTTCTGCATATTAACAATGGCATGACGCGGACGCTTTATCCAAAAAAATTGATGTCCTTGACTTTTTTGACACGATATGATAAAATCTTTGAATAGAACTTGAGTCTAATCTCATACCATTTCTGATTGAAATTGTAGCATAAACTTTTAGCAATGGTACCAGTTCGATATAAGCAGTTTCTGAAGGCTCCTATGTAAGTTGAGTTACAAGTGAAATCCAACGCAACCCTCAAAACAAATCGCAGGCAAAATCTACAAACAGAACGGAGAGGCTGACATGCATCGCATTGAAGTTACCACCAAACCAAACGGTGCGGGACGTAATTGGCTGGAAGTCGGACATTTTGAAACGGATGCGCTCGGTCGCAAACAGTGGATTAAAAAAAACGTTCCACATCAGGAATCGAAGTTAACCGTCGATAGGCAATATTCCGCTCGCGGTGAAACGATTGACTGGATCGTTATTATTCCTGAAAACTATCCGTTCACGCTTGTCAAAGTTAACTATGATCGACTCAATCCGAAGGAACTTGAAGTCCTCTGGGATCCAGAGGGTCCACCGCAATCCGATACTGACCGCGAAGAGAAAATTAAGCGCATCTTTGTGCTCGCTGCTGACAATGATGAACTCACGCAGCTCCTAAAGGACATCCTCTAATCTTGCTTTTATTGGTTGTCAGTTAATCGTCGGACATCGACGTTGCTGTTTACAGCAGGACGATACAGATTAAGCAAAAACCCTCGCTGGTGCTGAAAATCGTGAAGAACACAAGACGGTTTTCTATAGGTAGCAAGTTGGTTATTTGTAAGGCAATGCATCTGTAGAAGAAGTCGCACAGAGGAGATCGCCCCTACCCAAGGCAGATCTCACTCAGGCGATCAAGGTTACCGAAGCAATTAATGCGTATGTATAGATAGCGATTCCTTGAACTAACTCACCTACCATCCATACCGCTCCGGTCCCCAAGGTTTTGATACCAACTCCTGTTTTGCCATTATCATTGTTTTGCTTGGCACATCGTCGTATAGGATGACACCGGGTCCTACTACACTGTAAGATCCGATGCGTCTACCGGGCATGATGATTGCATTGACACCTGTCCGGCAGTAGTCGCCCATATACGTTGAATTTGCGCCGTAGGCAGGAACTTCTCGGCGCCCTTCCACCCGCATTGGGGTGTCCGCATCGTCAAATCGAAGCGTGCCGCACACCGTCGCTGCACCGATATCGGTCGCACATCCGAAAACACCGGACATCTCGCAGTAGTGATAGAGGTAGACTTTATCGAACAGGACCCCTGCCATCTCGGCACCGTGACCGATAATACATCGGTTGCCGATGGCACTGCTGCCGACATCACAATAGTCGCTAATTCTACACTGATTTCCGACGAAGATACTTCCGTGTAAAATTGCACCGTTCGTGATATTATTATTTGCCCCTGCAATGAGGGTTCCGTTGACAACGACACGCGGTCCAATGACGGAGTTTTTCCCGAGAACGACGTGTCCATTAATTTCAGCGGCATCTGAGATTTTGGCACCTTCTGCAATTTGATCTTCTGTTATCTGTTTTGCCAGGTAATCAACCAAACGGTTGTTCGCTTCGAGAACGTGCCACGGTTTATCGACATCCACGAGAAACCCTTCTGTTTCAACCGCTAATACCTCTCTATTCTCGTCTACCATGAGTTGCATGGATTGCGCGATCTCAGATTCTGGGGGTGGCATCCCACCGACAGGCACCTTTGTAACGATTCCCGGATTCCTGAAGAGGTAAGGGGTCGCCGTAGGACCAAAGGCGTAGACACCACAGAGACGATATGAACCCCCGCGTGGATGTCCTTCAATACCGGTAAGTTTTGTAACGCTTTTGCCGTCTGCGGCTTTCGTCTGGATACTGGCGCAGAGCCAATCGCATGGGTCTTCATTACCGAGGGATTGCACCAGTGCTGCTGCTTCCACGTTGTGAAGAGAAAACGTCTTAATTATGTTACGAAAATTGTCAGGAATGGTTACGATATCGCCATAAACGACAAGATATGGCTCCGCATCTTCAATATGTTCTAATGCGCTCAATACGGCGCTTGCAGTACCGTCAACGGGGTGCTGTGTAACGAAGGTAACATTCGGTATATCGGCGAGTGTGCCACGCACCTGTTGGGCGTAATGTCCGACCACAACGATGATCCGTTCACATCCGACTTCAATTAAATTCTCTACGACGCGACGCACGATCGGCGTGTTGGCGACAGGTATCGTGCATTTTTGTCGAAACTCTCCGTAGGGCCACACCTTACGTCCTAATCCTGCGGCGAGCACAATCGCCGTTTTTATCTCCATATTTAAAGTATTCCTAATTTCCGCCATGCGATATGTTGATTCATGAATTCTGCCAAGAAGGTTACATCGGGATAAGCGGTATCCAACCGTTTCTCATGCGGCACAACGCCAATCACGGGGATACCTGTCAGTTTCTCGATTTCAATCGGATTAGTCGCTTCAGCGAGTCCTGCTGTCTCTGGAGATAGCCTGTTCAGCACGATACCGGCGATCTGGAGTCCGAACTGCTGCGCGAAGGCTACGGTTAACACTGTATGGTTGAGTGTACCCAACCCGGCTTCTGCGACGATGAGGATCGGCAATTGCAACCTGCTAATGAGATGCGCCACGAGAAAGTCGTCTTGGATTGGGACGGCGATGCCGCCGACACCTTCCACGATCAGAAAATCGTATTTCTGTTGGAGTGCTGCGAAAGCAGTTTCGATGCATGACAGATCGATTTCTCTATTTTCTATCCTCGCTGCCACGGACGGTGCCAACGGATGTCGGAGGTAGATCGGATTAATCGAGACGAGTGCATCGTCGACTTGTGCAGCATGTTTAAGGAATTGCGCGTCGGCGGTATCGCCTGTACTAATCGGTTTCATCACACCGACGTGCGTCCCGGTCTGTGTCAGGGCAGCTGCCAATCCACCCGCGATCACCGTCTTCCCGATTTCCGTACTTGTGCCTGTAATAAAGATGCCTTGTGCCATACTGTTTCTTATTATAAATAGAGATGCATTTTTTGTCAATAGACATAAGTATCAATTTCAGGAGCATTTATGGTAAACCTTAGAATTAATGAGACACGCTGAATTGGCGAGGTTCGGAGGGAAATCCGCAGAAATACTTTCTTCGCATTGGATTTCAGCGTTTTCAATACGCAGAAACACCCATGCAAAAACCCCTATCAAAAACCTCTATCAAAAACACCCCTATCAAAAACACCTCGCCTCTGGTTCCGCGCTACCCAACCTACAAATACCTTGTATCGGCACAATTCACGGAGGTTTCACGGAGGAATTTTTTCGAGTCAGGCGGTACGGGGGTTCGTGCCGATCATAATTGGCTTTCTTCGTGAAAACACAAAACGATAAATTATATTTCACGAAATATCTTTTGAAGCCGCTGCCTGTTTATAGTAAATCCCACAATTAACTATACATCAATGGGAAGGCGAGGTTAGATGAAGATTAAGAATTTAATTCGGTAATATTCGGGTAGGCACAAGACCTACCCCTACAATGTCTTTTTTGGAATAGAATTACCGAAATATTTTATTAAAACTCATGAAACCTCGCCAGCGGGGGAGAGGTGTTTGTGTTTCTAAAGTGTGCACTTATTTTTAGGATCTACTATAATATCCAACTTGATTTTTTTCTTGGAATCTGTTATTGTTTGCTGTAAGTTGTCACCTATTATTCTCACTGCGAAGCAATAGCACTCCGCTGGAGTGCAGTGTCTTGAAATAGCGATTTTCTATAGACATACCACCGCTCTGGAGTGCGGAAAGAGACAGAAACACCTTTCTGAAATCTGCCAAGCCTGTTGGTAGCAACTTGCGTTATTTTAACCCATTCAGAAATCGTATTACAAAGAGAAGGAAATGCATGGCAAATTATCAAGAACTGGCAAATTTGGTTTGGAATGTGGCGGATGATGTGCTTCGAGGACTCTTCAAACCGCACGAATACGGCGACATCACCCTCCCGTTTCTGGTGCTACGCCGATTGGACTGCATCTTAGATGAGGACGGACGCAAAGACATAGCCATTGATACCTACAACCAATTCAAAGATAGAGTCCCCGAAGACAGGATACCGCAAATTATTGAGAGCGCGACAGGCATTAGTTTCTACAACATCTCCCAATACGACCTCTCTCGCCTGAAAGGCGATCCCAACAATATATACCTCAACTTTGAAAACTACATTGGCGGATTCAGCAAGGGCGTCCGCGACATCATCGAAAACTTCAATCTCGGTGGCTTTATCGAGCGATTGGACAAAAACAACCGACTTTTTATGTTCTGCGATAAGTTCACCGAAGTCGATCTGCATCCCGATCAGGTAGATAACCACACGATGGGGCAAGTCTTTGAGGAACTGCTCCGCCGATTCTCCGAGATGTCCAACGAAACCAGCGGGGAACACTACACGCCGCGGGATGTTGTGGAGTTATTGGTCTCGCTATTGTTTGCGGAACATCAGGAAGATCTGCGCGGTCAGGGTGTTATCCGCAGCATCTTCGACCCCTGCTGCGGGACCGGCGGTATGTTGACGATCGGGAAGAAATATTTCCGTGAACAGATTAACGCTGACGCCACTATTCGGCTGTTAGGGCAGGAACTGAACGGGCAGACCTACGCAATCTGCAAGTCGGATATGCTTATCACGGGCGAGGATCCCGACAGTATCCAACACGGCTCCAGTCTCTCCAACGACCAATTTCAGGGGCAACGGTTCGACTATATGATTACGAATCCGCCCTTCGGGGTCAGTTGGAAGTCTGACGAAGCCGCGGTGAAAGCGGAAGCACAGGCCGCCAGCGGCAGGTTCTCAGCAGGCACACCGCGCTCTTCCGATGGGGCGTTGCTGTTCCTGCAACACATGCTCTCCAAAATGGAGGCGCGCGGGAGTCGGGTTGGAATCGTTTTTAACGGGTCGCCGCTCTTTACGGGGGATGCCGGTAGCGGTGAAAGTGAAATCCGACGTTGGATTATCGAAAACGACTGGTTGGAGTGTATTGTCGCGCTCCCCGAAAAGTTGTTTTTCAACACCAGTATCGCCACCTATATCTGGATTTTAACGAATCGAAAGTCGGTGGCGCGGCGGGGCAAGGTCCAACTCATCAACGCCGCTGACTTCCACGACGATATGAAAAGGAACCTCGGCGACAAGAACGCTCTCATCTCCGATAGTCATATCCGTCAAATATCTGAATTATACACCAACTTTGAAGAGACCGAACACGCTAAAATCTATCCAAACGAATTTTTCGGCTACACGAAGGTGACGATTGAGAGACCGCTGGTCGAAACGCCGGAGATTCTCGGCGAGGAAACGGGGGTCGTTGTCACGGACAAGAGGGGCAATCCGAAACCCGATACCGCGCTGCGAGACCATGAGCGTGTTCCGCTCACGGAAGATATTGACGATTACTACCAACGAGAAGTGAAACCGCACCTACCGGATAGCTGGATGGACAGGAAAAAAGATAAGATAGGCTATGAAATCAACTTCAATCGGTATTTCTATCAGTACACGCCGCTGCGCTCACTCAAGGAGATTGCAGAGGAAATACTGGCACTTGAACGGAAAAGTGAAGGTTTGTTGAATGAGGTGTTGGGGTTATGAGATTCGGGCGAATTCCGTTAACCTGAATCGCGGATTTACGCGGATTGCGCCGATTATCCTCTAAATTCTGCTAAAAATTCCTTGTTTTTTTGACGTTCCGCGCAATCTGTGATACAATTGTTAAATGTTAAAGTGCCAATCGAAAAACTGACACAAAAAAGGGACTGTTATGACGATAGAAGTACTCTATGAATTAAGGTATATCGCTTACTAAAGTTTGGAAAATTTATCTACTTAACGCGAAACTCACGTCCAAATGAAATTCATTCTATAGGAGGATGAACGACATGAAAATTATGATGGTATTAGCAGGACTTGTGTTGATGATAGCCTTTTGTGTTATCGGCACGAGCGACATAGCACAGGCAGAGGAAGTCTTGGGAACCGGAACAGAGTCACTGTTAGGAGGCGACCTCACCGACCCAGAAGACGATGGTGAACCCGAAGCAGATGAGGGTTACAACGCCATTTTCTCAGCCAACGATGAACCCGGATTCGCGGGCGGTGAATTTGCGTTTAACGTCTTCGATAACCGTCTTGGTCCCAGCAATGACAAATGGTGCTGCGGACGTGGCGGCGGCATTCCCGAGGAAGGTCTACACGTAACAGCTGAGTTTGAGGAAGCGTACGGATTGACACGCTTCACCCTATCTTCAGCGAACGATGTTCCTGCAAGGGACCCGACAGTGTGGGAGGTTCAGGGATCGAACGATGGCGAGGATTTTACGACCATCTTTGCGCACGACGGGGATAGTTTTTGGAGCGAGCGACTGCAAGTCGTCCTTTTTGAGGCAGGGGCAGATTTCGAGGTTCAAACCACCGGGTATCGGTTTTTTCGGCATGTGACTTTTGACACGGCATCGAATCCGGCTGGGGCGTACTTTCAAATTGGCGAAATTGAGTACTTCGGCGATGCGAATCTTACTGCCGTAGACCCTAAAGCCAAGCTTACAACCACATGGGGACACCTCAAAAACGCCCGATAAGCGGAAATATCGGACATTTTCTAAATCGGGAACCTGAATCCAGTCATAACTGGGTTTGGGTTTCCGTTTCTCATATCCGCTTGAAACTGTATGGACGCTACTGGGGAGGCCCTTTTCCATTCGCTTGTCTGACGACAAGGAGGCATCATGAAAAACGCTGAACTTAAACAACAAGCGATTGCTTATATTGAGCAACTTTCGACTGAAAAGCTCGAGACCGCCCTTAACTATCTCGCTGCGCTTCGGAATTCTGATCTTTGGGCAGCCGAAGCGAAGTCAGAAAAACGAAAAAGTTCGGATAAGGCGGTCCCACTCCTTGCATTGGCGGGAACGTTGGAATGTAACGAGGAGAACATCAGTGATCGCCACGATGAGTTGATCGGTGATGGGTTACTAACAGAGCTATCGGGGCATGGGGATGAATGAGGTCTTTGCGGATACCTCTGGATGGGCTTCTTTCTTTCGAGAGCGGGAACGCCACCACGCGAAGGCTGTTGCCTTAATGACACAGTGGGAAGAAGAAAATCGACACGTTGTCACGACAAATTATGTACTGGGCGAGCTCATTGCCCTTTGTGAGCGTTTGCGTGTACCACGTTCGAGAGGTGTTTCTTATATCCACAGCATTCGCGCCGAGACGTGGATCGAAGTCGTACATATAGACGTGCAACTCGATGTCCGAGCGTGGGAGTTACTGGAAAACAGATTGGATAAGACGTGGAGTCTGGTTGACTGTGCGAGTTTTGTTGTCATGGAACAGCGGGGCTTAACGGATGCGCTAACGACGGATCACCACTTTGAGCAGGCTGACTTTGTCCGGCTTCTTTTCTGATTTAAAATACGGAGGAAATCATGGCGATAAGTGCTGTCCGAACATACCTCAGTCCAGAAGAATACATCGCTGTAGAACGTAAAGCAAAACCTGACGCGAACACAGTCAGAAACGAATACATCCAAGGTAAAATTATCCCTATGTCCGGTGCAAGTTTTACACATAATCTTATTAAAGGGAATATCTTTGTTCAACTTCACAATCGTTTGATGGAAAGCGGTTGTGTCGTTTTTGCGAATGAAATGCGTGTCGGTATCCCCTCAGCGAAATCCTACTTTTACCCTGATGTAGGAGTCGTTTGTGATGAACCGCGTTTTGAAGACAATGTTTTTGACACACTTTTGAACCCAATTGTTATTGTAGAAGTACTCTCTCCGAGTACCGAGGGCTATGACAGAGGTGAAAAGTTCTCGCGCTACCGACAGTTGGATTCCTTGAAAGAATATATCCTTGTTTCACAAGATAGCGTAAACGTTGAACGTTTTCTGCGAAAGAGTGATGAATGGAGTTACACTTTCTTTCAAGGACTTGAGCAGCAACTTCCGCTAACATCTCTTCAGTGCGAATTACCTTTGCAGGAAATATATGGGCGTGTCACATTTCCTGAGGTATCTGAAGGAAA
>CAZGAW010000077.1:0-25048 GCA_964523645.1 uncultured bacterium
TCATCACCGTGGGCTGGATTGTAGATGAGTCCTCTTTTCATATCAACACAAAGGTCAAGTTGTTCCAAAAGCATGTGTCCGACGAGAACGGGGGATCCTTCCGGAAGGTTTGTTACCCGGATAGAGTAGGTGCGATCCAACATGGTATATTCGACTTCGGAATAGACGGTGCGCTCCACAATGCCAGCAGCGGTTCGCGCGGTCCTCTTCTCAATGGGCGTAAGACCGAGGCGTTCAATAAGCGACGTGGGTAGACAAAGTCCCGTTGCGCCCGTATCAACGAGTGCGTCCTCAACGGTGAGTCGCCTCACCTCTTCGGGGTCCATAGCACCTACTTGCACCAAAAATAGATCGCTGAGATTTGCGAGTTTGATTTCAGTTGTGTGTCTCACTTTTTTTCTTCCTTTCTATAAACGCTATGTCCGATAATCGGCGTTGATTCGGATATAGTCATAGGAATAATCGCAAGTCCACATGGTTATCCCTGTATCACCAGCACGGAGGTCAATCGTGATACGCACGGGGTCTTGTGCGAACAAAGCCGTGGCTTTGTTTTCATCGTAGCCAGCATCCATTCCGTTCTTGACGAGTCGGTAATCCGCAAGATAGACATCCACCTGATACGGGTCGAATTCCGCCCCCGATTTTCCGATCGCCATCATAATCCGTCCCCAATTGGCATCGTTAGCGAAAACGGCGGTCTTGACGAGCGGTGATTCCGCAACGGCACGCGCCGCTTTTTCGGCATCGTCCCGATTTTTTGCGTGTGTGACCACCACCTCAACGAGTTTCGTCGCACCCTCGCCATCGCGGGCGAGCATCTTTACCAATTCGGTGCAAACGAACAGGAGTCCTTCACAAAACGCTTCGTAATTTTCCCCTTCTGCTGCAACGATGTCGGCATGTTCAGCGCATCCAGTCGCGAGGATTAGTACCGTGTCGTTTGTGCTGCGATCGGTGTCAACCGTCAAGAGATTATAAGTATCATCAACGACACGGTTTAGCGCAGTCTGGAGCGTTTCGGCGTTGATTCGCGCATCCGTTGTCAGATAGGAGAGCATCGTCGCCATATTCGGTGCAATCATCCCGGAACCTTTCGCAATCCCGCCAATCCTTACGGGTGTATCGCCAATTTCGATCTCTACAGCGACGGATTTCGGATGGGTATCCGTCGTCATAATTGCTTCAGCGGCATCGGCACCCCCTTCCGAACTAAGCGCGTTTGCGGTGGCTTGAATCCCGTTTTCGATTTTATCCATCGGCAATTGCTGTCCGATAACACCTGTAGAGGAGACGAGAACGAGGTTCGCCTCTATACCGAGTTGTTCGGCAGTCGCCTCAGCCATCCGTCGTGCGTTTGCCATACCGACTTCGCCGGTGCAAGCGTTAGCATTCCCGCTATTGACGATAACGGCTTGTGCGGTGCCATCGCCGAGATGATCGCGGCATAAAAGAACGGGTGCCGCGGTGACACTGTTTTTTGTGAAGACACCAGCAGCAGATGCGGGCGTATCGGTAACAATGAGTGCTACATCTTTTGCCGCTGCTGCTTTTATCCCCGCATGAAGACCGGCTGCACGGATACCGGCGACCGCCGTGATTCCGCCTTCTATCTGTTTCATGAACTGCTCCTTGTAAAAAAATGGGAGTAGATAAGTTTCGTTTTAAACTTGCGTTTCGTCTGGTTGATTCAATATCTCCAAGAGTGCTGCTTTCACTTTCGGGTCCAAAGCGCGTAAATCCTCTGGGCTGAGTCCTGCTAACCTTTCAGAAATGGTCAATCCATGCATACGTTCAGAAACGGTCAATCCATGCATACGTTCTTCCGGAGTCATTTTTTGTAGCAGATCTGCCCCCATGCTATCAACGATCCGCTGAAGCTGTTTTTCGTATAAACTCTGTTTTCTTGCCATTTTTAAAACCTCCTTTGTGACTGTCGGTTCAACGCGCGAAGCGTAGTAAATGTAGGTTATGTTGTCCGCGTCTACGATTTGCTCAACAAACTGACGAAACTTCTCCTTTGATGCTGCAAACAGAAGGAGTGGGTAATTTTTCGGGATGACTTCAAGTTCGTTGCACACAAATAGGTTCACCGGAAAGATATCCGTGCTTTTGTAATGTCCTGCGTTTTCCGATTTCCATTTCACGTCGAGAGTGGAACGATAGAGGACGTTCCTCGGTTGCCGGGCGGAAATGATTGTAACTGTCATTAAAGACGCGGAGATATTCTTTTCACCAAGATTAAAGATAGCTTCGCCCTCGAATGAGATTATACTCGTCCCGTGTGAGCGGATCGTTTTTCCCTTTGAATTCAATTTGATTGTAGACCCGGAAGTAATTGAAAACCGTTTGCTCACGAACTTTCTCACGTTCAGGGGGCTGTTCAAGAACAACAAGAGCATCCATCGTCCGAGGAAGGCGACTAATTTCCACTTGCGTTTCGACAGGCAGAGCCAATTGAGCGAAGTTAAACGTCATTACCTCTTTGAAAACAGGGTCTAAAAAATCGCGATCTACCTGTTTCATGAAATGCTCCTTGGGGAATAATGTAAGGAAAATATTATACTATGTCTTAAAGGAAATGTCAAAAGGTAAAATTAATAAATGTAACCCAAGTCCAAAACAACGGTTTAGGCGACTTGAACACAGAAAACATCAAGTCTAAGAGAACGAAACTTATCCGCAAGGTAAAATTAAAAAGCAAATAAAATGGAAATATGATATAATTTTCACAAACACTGAAAAAACGAGGGAATAAAGATGCATACCATTTTAGAACGCTACCAAAAAACTTTTGCAAAAGATCGAGAAATGTCTGACACCGCGAACCATCTGTTTCCTGACGGCGTAACGCACGATGGACGACACATGTCACCTTTTCCGATTTATATCACGCGTGCTGATGGATCGAAAAAATGGGGGCTTGACGACAAGGAATTCATCGACTATTGGGCAGGGCACGGTGCACTCCTCCTCGGACATAATCCACCCGAAATTGTGGAGGCGGTAACGGCACAGATGCACCGAGGAACGCACTACGGTGCTTGCCATCCATTGGAATTGGAATGGGGTTCGCTCGTGACACAACTGATTCCGTCAGCCGAGCGTGTACGGTTTGTCAGTTCCGGCACAGAGGCAACGCTGATGGCGATCCGGCTTGCACGCACCTATACCGGTAAGAATAAGGTCCTGAAATTTTCTGGACACTTCCACGGTTGGCACGATAGCGTCATCTTGGGGGCATACCCACCTTTTGATATGAGCGTTCCCGGTATCCCGCCCGAGGTGCGAGATACGACGCTGTTATGCCCACCGAACGATATTGATGCCGTTGAGTCACTGTTGAAAACGGACAAGGACATCGCCTGTGTCATCCTTGAACCGACGGGGGCATCCTTCGGTGTTGTCCCGACGGACGGCACGTTTTTAAAGCAGCTCCGTGAGTTGACAACAGCACACGATGTCCTGCTGATTTTTGATGAGGTTATTACGGGATTCCGAGTCGCACCCGGTGGCGCGCAAGCATACTACAACGTCACACCGGATATGACAACACTCGCGAAGATTTTAGCGGGCGGACTCCCCGGCGGCGCCCTTGCTGGCAAAACCGAGATTCTCGAATTAATTTCCATGAAATCTGAGCGTGACGGCTTGAAAATGCCGCACCCCGGCACTTTTAATGCGAATCCACTTTCCGCCGCCGCAGGGATTGCGATGCTCAATATCGTCAAGACGGGCGAACCTCACAAGAAGGCACATCGGACTGCAGACCGACTTCGTACGGAACTTAACAAGATTATTGACGATCACAAACTCGATTGGGTGGTCTACGGTGAATTTTCGGGGATTCGATTGCTCGTTGGACACGGTGAAAAGGATGTTCGTGCCTCCGATTTCGATCCCTACGCATGGGATTATCGGAAACTGAAAGGCAACAGCGATGCTGATATGCAGGAACGTCTCCGATGTGGTCTGTTGCTCAATGGGGTTGACCTCGCCAATAACGGTGGAATGACAACGGCAGCGCACACAGAGGAAGACATCACGGAAACAGTTGCAGCGTTTGCACAGACGCTTGAGTGGTTGAAGAACGAGGCATCGTAAAATGACAGACAATACAGGGATGACGATTCAAGAACTATATGAGTTGTTGTCTAAGCGTTTAGATGATATGGATGTGCGGCACACGAAACAGTTAGATGATATGGATGTGCGGCACACGAAACAGTTAGATGACATGGATGCACGCCACACAGAGCGACTAAATGACATGGATGCACGGCACACGCAGCGTTTAGATGACATGGATGCACGGCACACGCAGCGTTTAGATAACATTGATACGCGGCTCCGAAACGTTGAGACAGGTATCGCTGAATTGCGAGGACGTAAAGCAGGGTTCACCGTTCTGAAAGATTGGATCGTCGCGATCTCTGCAGTTGTCGCACTCATTATCTCAATTATCGCGCTAACCCATTAAATTTAAATGAAACCTTAAGGTAAATTAGAAAAATGAAAACTATTACGTATCGCGACGCGCTCAAAGAAGCGTTGGTAGAGGAGATGGAACGCGATGATGCCGTCTTTCTGATGGGCGAGGATATCGCTGAGTACGGGGGTGCCTACAAAGTGACGGACGGACTGTTCCAAGAATTCGGAAAAGACCGAATCCGAAACACACCGATCTCGGAAGCCGCCATCATCGGAACTGCCCTCGGCGCAGCGGTTACAGGAATGCGTCCTGTCGCAGAGTTAATGTACATCGACTTCACAGCCGTGGGCATGGACCAAATCGTGAACCAAGTCGCCAAAATCCGTTATATGGTCGGTGGACAACTGGACGTGCCGCTCGTGATTCGGACACAGGGCGGTGCCGGTCGATCCTCTGCAGCGCAGCATGCCCAGAGCCTTGAAGCATGGTTCGTGCATATTCCGGGGTTACTCGTCGTGATGCCCGCTACACCCTACGATGCGAAAGGCTTACTGAAGACAGCCATCCGAGATGACAACCCGATCATGTTCATTGAGCACAAACTCCTCTACACAGAAGAGGGAGAAATACCTGACGAAGAGTATACGATTCCGTTGGGTGTGGCGGATGTCAAACGTGAGGGAGACGACATTACCATTCTTGCGACATCGCGGATGGTTTTGAACGCACTCATCGCCGCCGATACACTTGCTGCTGAGGGTATCTCTGCTGAAATCATTGATCCGAGAACCTTGATGCCACTTGACAAAGACAGTATCCTCGATTCTGTCAAGAAAACGAATCGGTTGCTTATCGCACACGAGGCGGTCGGTAGAGCAGGATTCGGTGCGGAGATTGCCGCGCTCGTCGTTCGGGAGGCGTTTGATTATTTAGATGCACCGATTGAGCGGGTCGCAGCCATGCCGGTGCCTGTTCCTTTCGCACCCGTGATGGAGAATTTCGTTATCCCGGATGCAGAACAAATCGCTGACGCGGCACGGAAGCTCGTCCGCTATGAAATCTAAGCGATAGATCTCTGGTATGCTTGTATGAAGTTTAAATAGATATTTCGGTAATACCATTCCAAAGAAGCCTTGTAGGGGCAGGTCTTGTGCCTGCCCGCATATTATTCTTCTTTTTCCAACTTCTGATACATCCGCGTCAAACCGAAAGCAATCGGTGCCCACAATACCGCCACGACCATAGCCGTAATGGAGTATGCGACACCTACAATCATCTCCACGCCTAACCTAACTAATTCAATTACACCAGCACTCCCACCCTTTGAAAAGCGGTATCCAAACGAATCAATAACCTGTTTCGCACGATAACGTGAATCGTAAGAGAGGGGCATATAGAACAATTCCTTCCCTGCTCGGAAAAGCGAGTAATCTAAGGCTTTGAAAATCACATACGCAGCTGTTCCGGTTCGCAGCGATGGAGATACCGTTAATACAAAACTACTGACGAAATGGACTATCGGAATGGTGAGGTGGATATAACGGAGCGCGATGAATCTGAGTGCGAGCGGCACAGCAACCAGTTGCAAAATGCCCGCCGCCAATCCGAGGTTTCCATAAACACTACCGAAAAACGCCGTTCGTGTATCCTTATCAGGTATTTCAAATTCCGCTAATCCGTTGAAACGGAGATCCAATACAGTGGAAACCACTTGTGTGCTTACGATTAATATCCCGATAAAAAGTAGGTATCTGGAACGAAAAAGCGTTTTTACGCCGATGTGCCCAAGCCGTCCACCTACTTCTTCCTCACTCGGTTCGGGTTCACCGCCCAGTTTATAAGCAAGGACACCGAGAACTGCCGTCGGCACGAGGGAGCCCGCTGTGAACAGCAACAATGCTTCAGAACCTAACACGATCGCCCACTTGCTCACAAGCGTACCACCGAGGAATGAACCCATAGACGCAACTGCGCAGAAAGGTCCATTGATGCGTTTCGCTTGTTCAGTCGTCAGCACGCTGTTCACAAACGACCAGAACTGCTCAATGACGATTACGATATACGCCTCACGAAACACATAGATGACAGCCGCAGCGAAATGCATCTCACGGGAAAGTGCTGCGTAGCATCCGAGAATTAAAATGGCAGAAAAAAGCGAGGTTATCGCCAATGCACGTGTCGCACCCTGCCACGAGAGCAGCCGTCCATAGCAGTACAGCATCACGATCATACTCGGTGGAACTGCTACCATACCACGCGAGAGATTTTCTGCACCGTACGCGTCAATGAACAAAGAGGAGGATACCGAACGGATAAACTCATAACCGAATAGTACGAAACAGGCAGCCCCGCTGATTGAGATAGCAGCGTAAATAAGTCGTCTTGGAAACATTATATAGGAGTATCCCTTCAAAAAATCGCTTTATCGCTTCGGAATTGTATCCTCGGTTGGGCGAGAGTTGTGAACCCAGTGCCCATTTGGATCGCTCCCTCTGGCGACAATCGCGCGTTGGTTCCAGTCGTTTGCGGCGTGGACTTCAGGCGGAACAAACCGCATCGTCAGTCCGCAGCGTCGTCGATCTGAGGTGTTCGGCTCGGAACCGTGCAATAACAAATCTGAGTGCAGCGACATCTGTCCGGCTTTCATCTCGAATGGAAAAGGCACGTCTCCGTACTTTGTGGCACCGTGTACCGTCTGCCCCAGCACATTCTTTTCCTCAGCGGTGCTCGGTTCAAATGCGATTTGTCCGTGCAAGTGCGACTTCGGAATAACCGTCATCGCACCGTTCTCAACGGCAGCATCGTCGATGGCGAGCCATACAGTGACGGTCTTACTGGGAGAGAGGGGCCAATAGGAGGCGTCTTGATGCCAACTCACCTGCTTTATATCACCGGGCAGCTTGCAGAAGTAGTGTGTTCCCCAACAGATCAGCGTCTCGCCAAGTAAATCTTGCACATAGTCCAAGATTCTATCTTCGGTAACCAGATCGTGGAGTCCCGTACAAGTGGTATGCCATCCGTTGATGGAGTAACTGTTCATCCCTGCTGCCAGTGCTTTTTCCATGAGCTGGTCAAAATAGGCGCGATGTTCTGCGATTTCCGCTTCGGAAAAGACATCTAACGGTGAGATAAACCCGTTTTCATTGAAGTGTTCGATTTGTTCACGTGTCAGTGTTGACGGATTTTCGTTTTCGACGGGAAAAAACTGAAGTGTTCGATTGAGTTCCGGCATTGCATCCGTAATTGGCATCGAAACGTCCTCTTTTCTCCAAGTGAGTTAGAAGTTGTATTGTGTGGATATGATACCAAATTTGAGTGTTAGTGTCAATGCTGAAAATTCCACTTGACGTTCAGTGTAGGTAAGTGTATATTAACACTAAGCTATTGAGTCTCGGATTAATCTGAGGTGAAGTTGATATTATGTAGGTTGGGTAGCGCGGTGAAAACACAATGTCTACTATTACCAAAAGCAAAACGAGCCTGACCAATAAACTTGATTGTACGGAGATAGAGCGAAACCCAACGTCTCCATGCAGCTAAGACATTGCGTTTCACTACGATATTGGAACCCTCACGCTGCATGAAGGCTAAGGCAAACTTACATCTATTAGATAGAACAAAAAATAATGGACGAAAAACGAGCGAGTGGACGCTACTACACGCGTGGGAATCCGTTTCAGTTAGAGCCGTTCCGAGCGTGGACGAAAGCGTCTAATTTAGAGCAACAAACGGCTTTGGAACCCTTTGCGGGTGCCAAGGACATTCCACGGTTAATTGACGCAGCGCATCTGCAGTGCCGAGGTTGGGCGTTTTACGACATCGAACCCGGTGCGAAAGGAATCGTGCAGCGCGATACACTCGCTGATTTTCCTAAAGGGTTTAACGTCTGCATCACCAATCCACCGTGGTTAGCGCGCAACTCCGCAACACGCCGCGGCTTACCTTTCCCAGAAGCGACCCGTTACGATGACCTCTACAAATACGCACTTGAGCAGTGCTTGACACATTGTGGATGGGTGGCGGCAATTATCCCAGAGGCATTCATTCGGAGTGGTCTGTTTCTGGAAAGGCTGTGCGATTTCATCTCTTTGGTCCCACGAGCCCAGCGCAAGCCAATGGAAGAAAATAAAGCAAGAGACACCTCCTATATGTTCAAGGACACCGAGCATCCGGTAGGTCTCGCACTGTTTGCCCCGAACGCAACATCGGACGTTAAGGTTTGGCGCAACAACCAGTTTCTCGGCACCATGCGTGAACTACGCCAACACCTACCACAACCTTCCTCTAATCGGGACATCGTATTCAATGACCCAAACGGGAATCTCGGACTCATTGCCATAGACAATACCGTTTCCGCCTCTATTCGTTTTTGTCCAGCAGAAGAATTGAAAGACTATCCTATCCGGGTCCATTGCCGTTCAATCACAAAAATTGGTGTGCCGTGGCGTATCGATATTGATATGCTCAACGAACGCTTGAAGACGATCCGCGAGAAAACCCACGACGTTTTTCTGACAGCATTCAAGGGGATACGCCGCGATGGACACTACCGACGGCGATTAGATTGGGCTTTGACGCGAGCGATTGTTGATATGGAGCATCTACAACCTGAAATGAACATGGAGTAAAAAATGAACATCCAAAAACCGGTCTGCATACTTCTATTAATAACACTTGTCACTATCGCGGGGTGCATGCCCGGCGACGGGAGTTATACCGCCGAGGAGCCCGCTGGATTTTTCTGGGGCGTTTGGCACGGATTGATTGCGCCAATCTCGTTGATTTGGGGATTGTTTAACGCAGATATTCGCCTCTATGAACCTCTAAACACTGGCTGGGCTTACGACCTCGGATTTTATCTCGCTGTTATTGGCGGTTTCAGCGGTTTTTCCTCTTCGAGTCGTAACAAAGGACGAAAGAAGGCTACCGAGTAGGGGAACCATCATTCTGGTTAAGAACGCTAAAGCCACGGAGAAGATGTGATGAAAACTTTTGAGACACGAGGTCCTGTAGATGCCGCGCGAAACTATGTCGTCAAACGGACAACGGAACTTGACGATTTTATTGCGAGGGTCAAACAAGGCCGCTACATCGTTATCTTTGCACCCCGGCAGACGGGAAAAACAACCTTCTTCCGATGGGCACTGGATGCGCTTGCAGCCGAAGGTATCACGTACTTCCCCATCCAATTGGATTTTGAGGCATATAAAAACCTGACCGCCTCCGTTTTTTATGGCGAACTCTACAAAGATATTCGTCAAGAAGTTGAAAAGGTTTTCCAAAAACAGGGATATGTGCCATCGGAAGCACTTCATCAATATCTTCAAGGGGCCCAGGTAACCGATCATCTGTCAATGCTACGCTTCTTTACGGAACTCGAAAATCTGCTAAAACCGCAGCGACTTGTTATGATAATTGACGAATTTGATGGAATTCCGAGGTCTGCCGTCAGTGATTTTCTGTATGTGTTCCGCCGCATTTATCTTTCTGGGGCGGATGTCAGATGCCCCTATAGTTTGGGAATTGTTGGTGTTAAGAGTATTACGCAACTTAACTATGACCGCTCTATCTCACCCTTTAACATTCAGGACGAGTTTGCCCTGCCTAACTTTACGCTTGAACAGGTGCAGGAACTCCTCGGGCAGTATACTGATGCAGTCGGGCAGCCTTTCACCGCAGAAGTTATCGAAGCACTTCACAAACAAACAGCCGGTCAACCCTTCCTTGTGAACCGATTCGCACAGATCCTCACTGAAGAATTGAACATTCCAAAAACCGAGTGCGTCGACATGACGCATTTTTCAGAAGCACACACACGGCTGCTGCGCGAACGGAACGTTAATATACAACATCTCATCACAAATATCCGAAGGAATCCACGTTTTGAAACCCTTCTGATGGGAATTGTTTCCCGCGATAGAGGTATAGATTTCAATCTGGATAACGAATTTATTTCGGATCTCGCGACTTATGGTATCCTCGCGGAAGGTGCCGACGGAATGTGTGAAGTTGTCAACCCAATTTATCAGTATCGCATCATGAAAGCGTTTCAACCCTTGATCAATGGGCTGGAGTGCGAATACTTTTCCGAAGACACGGAAACCGATTTCTTAGATTATCTCACATCCGATGGACAGATTCGTCTTCAGCCTTTACTTGATAACTTTCAAGATTTTATCGCCCGGGCAGGCTATCGGATCCTGCAGGTGCCAGAGACTCCGAAAGAGTTCGTTGGGCAATACCTCCTTTTTGCCTATCTTGAGCAGTTTGTACGATTGGTGCAGGGGCGAATGTACCTTGAAGTCCAAACAGGGCGTGGTAGAATGGATCTGCTGATTCTGCACAATTCGCGAAAATATATCGTTGAAACCAAGATTTGGGAGGGCGCGCGTTCATACACGACAGGTAAGAAGCAACTCGCAGCGTATATGAAGTTAGAGGAAGCAACGGAGGGATATTATGTTGTGTTCGATCATCGGAAGAATCCATTACCCCGGATGGAAACAGAGATTGTCGAAGGTTTCACCATCCGGTGCTACGTCATTCCTGTCATGCAAGAACCGCCATCACAGGCGATCCAATGAAATTTTAATCGTAACTACTAATAGAAATTACGTGATTCCAAACCGCAATATTAAGTATCTAATAAAGGAGTCAACCATGACTTTTAGAGTGGTTTTAACTCTTATGTTAGTTGCGACACTATCAGGTTCTGCGATGGCTGCTGATTCACAACAAGATTTCAGCCTATCAGAGAAATTGTTTTACGCGCAACTCAATACAAATCCTCAACCGCCAAGTGTTGTTGTTATCGTCTCACAGAAATCACTCTTGCTTGCTGGAACTCTGTCACTTGTAATTCCAGGACTTGGGCAGTTCTATAATGACCAATTTGCCAAGGGGCTTTTCCACTTTTCTATAACTGTTGGTGGAGTTGTTCTGTACATTGTAGCAGAAGAAGACGATATTAGCGGTGTCCCTGTTTTCCATCAACATGGGAACACTGGTTATATTGAATACCAAACAGTTGATATTGATAATGATAACTACCTCAAGATGGTTAGTTTCTTTATCGGTATAGGTATACACTTATACTCGGCTGTTGATGCAGTGCTTTCTGCTAAGCAGATCAATAAACAGAATCTACAACGCGCAGGCATTACTGCTGCGTGGTTGATTAGATCAGAGCAATCTGGATTGGTATTTACATACCGATGGTAATACTAACAACAAAGAGGGAGTTGAGGAGGAAAGATGGAAAACAAAGTGGCTAATAATGCTAAATCTGAAGATGAACTTAAATCCGAATTAATTGCTGAAATAATGTGGAATAGATACCAGACTGCTTGCAAAATTCTTATTAACTCGATTGAGGTAAAATATTGTATAAAAGCGGCTGAAACCTTAAGTGAGTTAGCTGAGTGGAAACAGTGCGAAAATACTTTCTTAAATCTCACAAACTTAGGTGGGCAGGACATAAACTCGGCTAGAGATTTCAAGAAATTGGGTGAAGTCAAACGATATCTAAGTGCTTTTAAAGCTCTTAGTGAATCAGACGAAGCCAAACGTTGTCTTCAGTCAATAGAGCCTTTTGGTAAATTGGATCCTGAGACAAAACGGCTCCTTAACTCGGGAGACTTTTACTCATTGTCCCCAGAGCAGCAAATAAATACATTAGGCGATTGGTTTTTCTATTGTGATGCACTTGTGACTTTTCAAAACTCCGACAAATACGGGCATTATAATAGAAAATATCCTGATGTTGATGTTCCACTGAGTATATTACAAGCTTGTAATGAGATCGGAGTTACACACAGGAAATTTGTGGAATAGAGATTAGTAGCTGGTTTATTAGTAGTAATATGTGAATCTGACGAAGACTGAAATCTCAACGAAATCTTCTACATAGTTTTACAGTTTATCATGGAGATTCCGGGCAAAGAGTATCTTGGTCAGGTATTTCTGCTCTAATACATTTTATTATCGAAAGTACAAGATATAAAGGCAGTAATATCCGTTAACTTACAACGCATACTGTCTGATGGGCAGGTGCGTTTGAGGGTAACCCTATAAGTAGGTTATGCTCGAAAGATTAGAAGGAGCACATAACCAATGAAAGTCTTAGTTATTGGTGGCACAGGCAACATCAGTCGTGGGATTGTCGCCGCGTTGCAAAACCGAAACCATGAAGTCGTCCTATTTAACCGCGGGCAACACAGAGATGCACCGCCCTCGGATGTCCGCGTAATCCACGGCGACCGAAAAAATCGTGAGGATTTTGAGGCGAAAGTCGGCGCGGAAGCGTGGGATGCCGTGATTGATATGATTAGTTTCAACGCAGACGATGCCGCTTCTGCACTACGGGCATGTCAAGGACGCGTCGGACACTTCGTCCACTGCTCAACGGTGATGACCTACGGACCACCCTTCAGCGGGATTAATCTTCCTGAGACGGCACCGCTGCAAGGCACATCGGGCTACGGACTCGGCAAGATCGAAGCGGATAATCTTTTATTGGATGCTCACGCAAACGATGGGTTCCCTGTAACCATTTTCAAACCGTCCTATACACACGGGCCCGGCATAAATCTGCATCGTCAAGTCGGCGGCGATGGCAGTTGGATTGATCGGTTACGAAAGGGCAAACCGATCCTTTCTGCGGGTGACGGATTAAACTATTTTCAGTTCCTGTCATCTCGCGATGCCGGAGTTGCGTTTACAGAAGTACTCGGTAGATCCGATTGCTTCGGCGAAATATACAACATCGTCCATCCGCAAGCGCGAACGTGGGACGAATGGCACACCGCAGCGGCAGACGCACTCGGCCTTGAGATAGAGATCGTGCATGTCTCACAAGAGACACTTATCGCAATGGCACCTGAGCGATTTAGTGGCTTGCGTGGCAACTTTGGACACACACAAATCTTCAGCCATGAGAAACTCGCAGCAGTAATACCTAAATTCAGCCCGCAAGTTCCGGTTACAGAGAGTGTCGCAGAAAACATCGCATGGATGGACAAACACAATCTGATACCAGATAGCGATGCAGACGATCTGGAAGACCACGTTATTGAGGCAGTTCGCAATCTACCGCGTATCCGGTAGTGTTATGACAGAGGTAAAACATGCTACAAATTAAATCTGCGTTGGATTCAGAAAGGCTTGACCTCGTTGAACAGGATCTAACAGAAGTCGGTTTCCACGTCATCGAAAATGTGATTACCCCCGAAGAAGCGGACGAGGCACGTGAGGTAATATGGAAATTAATTGAAAAGGACATTGCTAACGGACACGATCACAGTTACGGCGAGGGTAAAATCCGGCGTGTCTGGGCAATCGTTGGGAAATCGCCGATCTTCCGCTATTTCATTCAGCACCCGACCGTGGTGGCGGTATGGAAACGTATGCTCGGTGAGGATGTCATCGCTTCCACGTTTACGGCGAACATCGTCGGCCCTGGCGCACCCGCAGGTGGTTGGCATATCGACTATCCGTATTGGGCGATGCAATCCCCGTTCCCGTCTGGTTCGCTGACGGGGCAGACGGTCTGGATGTTAGACGATTTCACAGATGAGAACGGTGCAACAGCGTGTATCCCGGGTTCACATAAAACGCTCCGTCGTCCCGAATTGGGAGAAGCAGAAGGGCTTGAGAGCAGCATTGCTGTCGCACCGAAAGGTTCGATTATGTTCACGAACGGTGCGATCTGGCATCAGTCTCGACCGAACCTAACGGATACACCACGCGTCGGACTGCTCGGCATGTATAACAGGTCCGTCATCTATCCCCAAGAAGATATGCCGCGGCAGTTGACCGATGCCGAATTGGCGGGCGAGAGTGATGTGCTAAAGCAGTTATTGGGGAGGAATATCCAGTTCCGAGATCCTGACCACGGACAGAATTGGCATCGCACCGATGCCGGATTTCGCGAAGCGTAGCAGGATTATATAGTAAATCCCGCAATTAACTATACACTAACGGAAAGGCGAGGTTAGAAACCTCGCCAGCGGCGGAAGGGCTTTGGCGTTTATAGCGTGTGCACTTAAACGGACAAGCGAGGTTAGAAACCTCGCCAGCGGCGGAAGGGCTTTGGCGTTTATAGCGTGTGCACTTATTTTGAGGATTTACTATAATCTCGATTTTTATACGTTTTTAAATTTCAAGGAGGGCATTTATGCCAGTTGTATCTCATGATGTTTTGAGAAAGTTTGTGTATGACATATATCGAAGTGCTGGTGGTACAGAAGAAGACGCACGTATCGTCAGTGACCATGTTGTCGATTCTAACCTCGCCGGACACGATTCACACGGTGTCATCAACGCACCCAACTACATCAGCGGTATGGAAGGGGGTCCCGCCACAGATAAAATGGAGATTGTTAGAGAAAGCGGCGCAGCCACCGTCATCAATGCTAACGGTGCACTCGGCATGGTTGCTGCACGTAAGGCGATGGAAATGGCTGTTGAAAAGGCGAATACCTGCACTATCGGTGCAGTCGGTCTACATCGGTGTGGACATGCCGGACGAATGGGTGAGTATCCGCCGATTGCAGCACGTGCTGGCATGATCGGGATCGTTTTGCTCAACGGCGGCGGACGCTTCATGCATCCCCACGGCGGTACTTCTCGGAGACTGCCACCGAACCCAATCGCGATCTCGGTACCACGTCAGGGCGGCGAACCGCTTCTCCTTGATATGACGCTCAGTGTTGTCGCAGGCGGGAAATTGCTCGTTCAGACGGCGCGCGGTGAGCCTATACCCGAAGGCTGGATGATAGATGCCGAAGGTAAACCACTCACAGACCCGAATGCGTTTCGTGAACGTCCGCAGGACACAGCCGTTATGCCGCTCGGTGGATTTCAGTTCGGACACAAAGGGTTTGGACTCGGTGTGATGATAGATGCCATCGCCGGTGGACTCTCTTGGGCAGGATGTAGCCGTGAACAACCGACGCGCGGGGCAAGTGGTATTGTGATGTTCGCAATCAAAATCGAGGATTTCATTGACTTAGCGGACTATGAACAGGAGATTGCGCATCTTGTAGAGTGGGTGAAATCGTCCGCTCGGTTGCCGAATGTTGATGAAATCTATGTGCCTGGAGAATTTGAGGAACGGAGCCGCGAGAAACGCCTGCACGACGGGATACCGATTGAGGAGCCGACTTGGAGCCGCCTCGTTGAAGCCGCAGAACGTTTCAGTATTGAGGTGCCACTATAATAAGCGGCACACACCCCACGGAATGCCACACGCGCATTCCGTGTTGATTCGTGCCGTAAACATACAACAGGAGGCGAAAAATGAGAATTTGTAGCTTGTTTGTTTTGCTTATAGGTATTACGGGGTGTGCTGCACTGAACCAGCCCATTGAGGAGATGACCGCGTCGCGCCTTACCTGTGAATCTAACCCAGAATTTGTAGATGGTAATCTGGAGACGGAAGGTACGTTTGCAGTGAATGGGTTCGTCCGAAAAGCGTATCACATCTATGAAGGGGAGTCACGACATCTCGCCTATGCCCAACGGCGCTATATAACGCAGATTGAGGGACAACGCCGCACGGAAGCGATTATCAAACTCGACGCACCCACTTATGTTTCCTATGTAGAAGTCTATCCGGCATCGCGACTGATTCCGAAATTCGCGATGATGACGACAACCGACGATCCACCGCGTTTTGATGTCGCCTTTGAACGAGTCTCGGACAAGCAACATCAGAATATAGAGGGACTGACCCCGGTGCGCTTTCGCATTGGACGAGAAGTACTATATCTACGAATGACTGCCGACGGAATTGAAGATAGACAGAATTCCGCCCGAACCGCAAACTCAGGTGTTGAAATACCGCTGAAAGGGGCTTCCATTCGAGAGGTCAAATTTTATATCCGTCAGACCCCGTAACCGAAAAGGAGCAAGGAAATGAATAAGTGGGTGTTTAGCATTCTATTGTTCCTGCTATTCGGCGTTGCCGGATGCGCAGCAGGACTCCAAGGGAAATCGGGAGCAGAAATTCTTCCATCACGTTTATCTTGGCTTCGGGACACACCTATTGAGGAAATCGCACCTTCACAGTTGAGCTGCGAAACCCATCCGCAGATAGTGGATGGCAACTTGGAAACAATCGCGATTTTTGAAGTGCGAGGAAGCGTAAAAAAGAGCCATGGCGTTGTCGGAGGTGGGAGACACTCCTTCGGCAGGAGCCAGTACGTAACGGAACTGGATGGAACAATCCGATCCGAGATTTTTATTAAATTGGAAAAACCGATGTACGTGAGTTCTGTTGAGGTTTACCCTGCGTCGCGCATCCCCAATTTAGCACTGAGCACAACCTTGGAGGAATCGGGGTACCACCTCGGTCAATCCGGTACAGGGTTTAAACCTGTGCATGACAAACAGCATAGAGATGTGGAGGGCACAAAGCCGGTTAAATTCCGTGTTGGGCGTGAAGTCCTTTATCTACGCGTAACAGCAAACGCAATAGAGGACCGGAAGAATGCGACGCGGCTTGATGACGAAGTAATTGACATTCCTTTAAAAGGTCCTGCCATCCGAGAAGTCAAACTCTACGGACGGCAGTCATCGTAAGGCGGTTTTCTACATCTGATGAAAGGAGTAGAAAAATGAAGGTCCGAGTGTTCATCATTTTATCATCTCTGCTATTGGGTGCCATGGGATGTGCTGTGTTGCAAGAGTCGCCTCCGATAGAAATTTCGGCTTCGCGCCTCAGCTGTAAGGAAAATCCTGAGATGGTAGATGGCGACTTGAAAACAGTAGGCACCTTCACGTCGAAGGGAACTATCCGAAAAGAGTTTGAGCGGTCTGGGTCTATCATCAGACAGCAGCAGTATCAGCGACAATATCAGCGTCGAGTGAGAGGCAGCCTCAAAACGGAAACACTAATTAAACTTGACGCACCCACCTATATCAAGTATATCGAAGTCTACCCTGCATCAACCATCCCCAATTTCGCTTTAGATACCACTGCTGAAGAAAAATCGTCGAAGTGGATGCTTTCGTTTGAGGCAGTTGAAGACAAACGCGCGCAAAAAGTAGAAGGCACGCTACCTGTGAAATTCCAGATTGAAAACGAAGTGCTCTATTTGCGATTGACAGCAAACGCGTTGGAAGATTTAGACAATGTATCACACGGTGATGAATATGGCGAATTGCTGATTCCCCTTAAAGGTGCTGCGATTCGCGAAATTAAATTCTATGGACGGTAATAAAAATCCGCTTGACTTTTGTTTTAGAATCTTGTAAAATAAGAGTGACTGAATAGGACTTTTTCACAACACTTTCTGCTGACGCAGGTTGAAACCTCACAGACGAGAAAGCGAATATGTGAAATTTCTGAAATTTGACTTTTTTTACCGATTGCGTTAAGGTTTAGACAGAACACACAAGGTGAAACCTATAGGTTCACCTTATAAATAAAAAAGCCGGAGGATTAGAATCCGATTGCAAAAACAAGAATCGAAGGGTGTTCCCATACAGAGCAACGCTGAGGTACAAGCCCTCTTCGGGCAGAGTGATGCCTTTTTGAAAATCATTGAAGATGGATTTGATGTTCGCGTTGTTTTGAAAAGTGACAGTATTGCTGTTGTTGGTGAAGATATCACTGAAGTTAACCGGGTGACGACGGTCCTTGAATCACTGCTTCACCGGATCCGAAAAGGAGAACGAATTCAGGCAACTGATGTTAACTATGTAATTCGAGCGTCGGGTGCTGGTGAACGAGACATCTTAGGTGAAACTGGCGCCGAATCGATTCCAGTATTCTCAAAACGTGGTGTCATTCGTCCGAAAACTGCTGGGCAGAAAAGGTACGTTGAGGCGATTAAGCACAACGATCTGGTTTTCGGTATCGGACCGGCAGGCACAGGGAAAACTTATCTCGCTATGGCGATGGCAGTTTCCGCGCTCAAAAGTGGACAGGTGAGCCGTATTATCTTGACACGTCCTGCTGTTGAAGCGGGTGAGCGCCTTGGCTTCTTACCGGGTGACATCGCAGACAAAGTCCATCCATATCTGCGTCCGTTATATGATGCGCTTTACGATATGATGCCCGCAGAGGCACTCGATAAATACATTGAACGGAATGTTATTGAAGTTGCCCCTATTGCTTTCATGCGAGGTAGGACCCTTAATAACTCGTTTGTCGTCCTTGATGAAGCACAAAACGCTACGATTGAACAGATGAAAATGTTTTTGACCCGTCTCGGTTTCGATTCAAAAGCTGTGGTCACGGGCGATATTACGCAGACGGATCTCCCGAACCATAAAGTCTCAGGGCTCGCGGACGCGCAAGAAGTACTTTCAGGCATCAAGGGAATCCAGTTCGTCTATTTTTCCAAAGTTGATGTGGTGCGACATGAACTCGTCCAACGCATTGTTGAAGCCTATGAGCAGGCATCACCACACAATAAGAGACGGAATGGGGTTGATCTGTCGGATGTTTCCAGTGGAGAAGGATAACCGTTTTGATTCGGGTGACCAATACGAGCCGCAATACCACTTTTGACGTAGAAGTGGTTTACAGCGCGGTGCGCACAACGTTAAAGGTGCATGACGCAGAACCGTGTGAAGTCAGCGTTCTTTTGACAGATGATGTTGACATTAGGCAACTCAACCATGACTATCGCGGTATTGATGCACCGACTGACGTATTAGCGTTTTCGATGCGTGAAGGTGAAGATGGCGACGTAAACCCGAGTTTGCTTGGAGATCTCGTTATATCTCTTGAAACCGCTGCGCGACAAGCAGCAACAATGGACGGACTCAGTGGCGTTTGCGGTAACCTTGAAGCCGAAACCGCATTGCTTACAGTACACGGCTTGCTACATCTGCTCGGATATGACCATCAAAAACAAGCAGAGGCTAAAATCATGTTTGAAAAACAGGAAAGTATCTTCCGTCTACTACAAGCACCTTAGCATGATTATCTGCTATATTTTCGACACCGCGAAATTGGTATGTTTTAGGAGGTGTGATTTTAAGTTTGGACGACCTAAACTTAGTCATCAAACTCGTTAGCTTAGGCATACTTTTAATTCTCAATGCCCTGTTTTCAGCTGCCGAAGCGTTGCTTGCTCGGTTAACACGAGATGATATACTCAAGTTTGCTGAGGAAGGCGGCAAACGCTACGAGCTCCTGACCTCCCTGTTACGTAACCCACGCCGCTATTCGCTGACCATTATCACGGCAAAAACGATTCTGATAGTGGTGAGTGTTATGGTATTTCTGACGCTTTGGGCTTACCCCGTTGCAAGTGCAGCACTTGCAGTTGTCTGTTTCGTCGTCTTTACTGAGTTGTTCCCTAAAAATTATGTACAGGACAGTACAAACGAAGCAACGATTCGAGCACTCAGTGTGCTCCGTGCGATCTATTGGGGTGGATTTTTAGTTCTGATCCCACTGAATTTCCTCGCGAACCTTATCGTCCGTGTTTTCGGAGGCAAAGTCACCTCCGCACAGGATAGCCTTGTATCTCCAGAGGTTTTGGAGACGCTTGACAACGTTGCGGATAGCCAAGAAATCTTAGAACCTGATGACCGAGAAATGATCTCTCGGATTTTAGACTTACCAGACAAAGTCGCTCGCGAAATCATGGTCGCACGGACCGATATGGTCTGCCTTGAAGTCAACACCCCCGGTGACGAGGTCTTGCAGACAACAATCACCTGCCGACATACGCGTATTCCAATCTATGAAGAAACCATTGACCGGATCGTCGGAATTTTGCACGTTAAAGATATGTTGGATTGCTGGGAGAAAGGCAAGCCAATCAATCTGAGGGAACTTATCGTTGATCGGAATCCTTTCTTCACCCCGGAAAGCAAGAATATTTCAGAACTCTTCCGGGAACTTCGGGCACATAAACAGCACATGGCGATCGTTGTAGATGAATACGGCGGCACTGCGGGGATTATTACTTTAGAAAATATCATTGAGGAAATTGTCGGCGAAATCCACGATGAAGACGAAATAGACGAACAGGATGACTACCTCCAGATCGATGCGAACACCTATTCGATTGATGCGAGGTTGAACCTTATTGAGTTGAACGAGAGACTTGGTACAGAGCTTGAAGCGGAAAACATTGATACGATCGGCGGATTTATCGTAGACCATCTTGGGCGTGTGCCTGAGAAGGGCACTCATTTTACCTACCGCGGTATACACTTCACCATATTTGAAGCAGATGAACGACGCATTCATAGGATTCACATTCGGATGCCGGATATCACCACTGATGATGCGTCTTAATAGCGCGAAAATTGCAGGTAATAATCCCAACGTTCTGCTGTACGGATGACCTCTCGGTCGCGATTTTCTAACTTACCGGTTACGGGATATAAGTAATTGTAAAATCTATCGTAAATAGCCTAACGACTGTGAAATTAATTTGACAACGTTCAGCAGATAAGGTATAATTAGATATGAGAAACGGGGCGTAGCGCAGCCCGGCTAGCGCGCCTGCTTCGGGAGCAGGAGGTCGGAGGTTCAAATCCTCTCGCCCCGATTTCATCCCTTCAACGAAAACACGTCCACTGCACCTGAAACCATGGCAGCTGAAAAAACCCAAGCGATTGTCATTCGCACCTTCCCTCTCCAAGAATTCCATAAAATCATTACCTTCTATACGCCCGACTTCGGGAAAATTAAAGCGGTCGCTTACGGCGTAAAAAGCCCTAAAAGCCGCCTCGGTGGGAGTTTAGAACTCCTTAATCACGGAACACTTCTCTTTCAGCATCGCGAAAATCGGGAATTGCAGAACATCACCGACTTCAATCTTATTGACGGATTTGACGCGATTCGCTCCGATTTCACGCGTATCACCTACGGGTGCTATTTTGCCGAATTGGTGGATAGTATCGCATCGGAGGGTATCGCCAGCCCTGAAATTTTCAATCTCCTCTACACCACTTACCAATTTTTAGCGCATACGGATGATGTGCCTTTGCTTGCAAGAGGTTTTGAAATTAAGTTTCTGGACTGTGCAGGTTATGGACCGGAACTCTCGCGGTGTGTACATTGCGGTTCAACTGTAAATCAGGCGGCAACAGAGAAATTCGGCATCGCATTCAGCGTTCGCTACGGTGGTGTGTTCTGTGGCGACTGTAAAAACCGAGATGGTGCTGCTTTAACAATCGCAGCCGGTAGTTGTGAATTGCTAAAGATGCTTCGGAGGTCTGAATGGGAACGGTTCAATCGAATCCGCGCCTCCAGTCGTAATCATCAAGAACTTAAACGTGTGCTCGGTAACTTTATTGAACACTATACCGAACGAAACTTAAAAAGCCTTAGATTTATCGAGAGTGTTTTATAGGCATTTATAATCTAAGGTGCTCGTTCAGGACTCATAATACCTAATCTAAGCGTTCAGAACATAATAAGGAGTCATGAAATTGATGAAAAATAATGTCTTGAAAACTTTCATGGGCAAGTTTTGGAAACTTACAGGTTTTACCAAAGTAACGTTTTTCTTACTTGTCGCTGTATATCTGGCAGTAGCAGTTAACTTCAGTGCGTTTGCTGCGATCACTGGGAAAATTTCTGGTGTCATCACTGCTGAAGCAACGAATGAACCGTTGGCGAATGCCACAGTGGCACTTGTGGGAACAAGCACTACCACAACAACCAACGCTGCGGGTTACTACGTGATGACCAACATCCCCCCGGGAGATTACGATGTGAGAGTTGAAAACACCGGTTACGCTGCAGAAACTGTGGCGGGGACGAAGGTGCTTGCTGGTCTCACGACGACGTTGGACTTTACGCTGAAGAGTGCCGCAGTGCAACTTGAAGGTATAACAGTAACGGCTGTCAAGCCCCTTATTAAACGGGATGTTACACAGTCAACACGAATTATTGAATCGGAAGATATCGAGGCGATGCCACGCGATACCGTCAACGGAATCCTGCAGACTCTACCCGGCGTTGCAGTGCTAAACTCAACTGGCTCGGTTCATGTGCGCGGTGGTAGGTCAATGGAAGTCAGATATCTCATTGACGGTATCCCGATTAACGATCCGATCGGCAGAAGTCTAGGTTTGAGTATCGGTACAAATTCCCTTGAGCAGATGGAAGTCATCACGGGCGGATTCAATGCGGAACACGGTGATGCGCAATCTGGTATTGTTAATCTCATCACGAAGGTCGGAACGGGTAAATTTTCTGGTAGATTCCGGTACCGAGTTGGACAGTGGGGGACACACCACGGCGATCCGTTATACGGTCCATGGCTGGATCCAGACAACGGATTTCGACCTGTTGCGGTTGAACCCTTCAGAGGTATCTTCTTCGGTCAACCTTACGATTATCAAAAACCTTACCGCGGTCAGGATGTCACGGTTGCGGAGTTAGCGGAACGGGAAGGCGACGAACAGGTACTCTTTACAGAGATTTTTCCCGGTGTATATGCCGATAGAACAGAAAACCCGCTTCAGCCCGTGATAGACCCGGAAACAGGTGCGCCACAAGTCAATGAAGAAACGGGTGAACCGGTTATGACGCGCCAACCTTACAAGGATGCCGATGGCACCGTTATTGACTATGAGAAGAAAGAGGTTACGTTGTTAGACGGCTACGTTGTGGATCTGGAAGAGTATAGCGGGCTGTTCAACGATACGAAAGAATATAATCTCTCTCCCAGTCATATCGGTGAATTTGCGCTCAGCGGACCGATTTGGGGAAATCGGTTGACGTTCGCCGCCTCCAGTCAGTTGAGCCGGAATAACAGTTTCTTCCCGAATAGTGGTGGAACGGGATATATCTTCCAAGGAAAACTGAAGTTTGAAGTAACACCGAGTATCAAACTTACTGGAAGTGGGCTTTTCAATAGATCGGAAGGCTATTCCTATGGGGGTGCCTTGCGTTTTTGGCCCAGTGCTGTTCCCGAATCGAACTCAAATGCGAGGAGCATGTCCCTACGACTTTCGCATAATATCAACTCTGGCACCTTCTATACCCTAACATTGGGTCAATACCACCGAGCGGCTGAAAGCAAGCAGCCCGGTAAATCGTGGGATCCGTTGGGAAAGACGTTTGATGAAAACGCTTGGGACCCGGATAAATCCTTTGCGCAGAACCAAGAAGAGGGTAGGATCAGAAACCCACCGCAACAGGCATACAACGATACGACCTACTTTGTGGCGGGGGATAGCAATTCCTGGGGCGAGCTCAATGCGACAACCTCAATACTGAGAGCGGATTTTTCGAGCCAAGTTACGGCGAACCACCAGATCCAAACAGGCGTTGAATTCTTGGCATCCGATCTCTATAATCTCCAGACGACTAACTATGGAAGTTCCAACCTCTACATGGAGTATTATGATGTACAGCCTCAATCCCTGAGTGCGTATGTGCAGGACAAAATGGAGTATGAAGGCATGATCGTCAACGCCGGTTTACGGTATGACCTCTATAATCCATCGGGTGTCTCACCCGCCGATCCGTTTGATCCACTTGAATTGAACGACGATGGCACAATCAAACTCGATAAAAGCACTTATAAAGTCGGCTTACCAATCATTAAAGACCCAGTTGAGGCTTCTACCAAACACATGATCGCGCCACGTCTCGGTATCTCCTTCCCGGTTACCGATCGGTCGAAGTTGCACTTTACGTACGGGCATTACTACCAGATTCCACGGGGTGATGATCTCTACGAAAATCTCAGTTTTGATATGCGGGGTGCAATCCGAAGAAGGGGGAATCCCGATCTCAATCCAGAGAGGACCATTGCTTATGAGGTTGGTATCATACGGCAATTCACTGACGATTTAACAATTGACATCACCGGGTTCACCAAGGATATCGACAATCTTGTCAATAGCGTGCATGTTGATATTACCAATGATTACAGTTACTTCCTGAACGATGAGTTTGATGGCATGCTCCACGGTATTTATGGTCGGGTTCAAGGGTTTGAACTCACGATTCGCAAGTGGCGCGCAGGAGGGAGTCCGGTTTCTGGTTTGCTCAGTTACACCTATTCTGTCGCGAAAGGGAAAGGTTCCAGTCGAAATCTCGGTTACATCACCTATTACCGCTCGCAACCTGATGTAACGGAAAGCCATCCGTTGGCTTGGGATCAGCGACACGTCTTTTCAGGTAGACTGGACATTCAGCTTCCTTTCGATTCTTCTGTCAACCTTATTGGTAGATACGGCAGCGGTTTGCCTTACACACCCAATCCGCGATCGCCAACCAAACCCGACATCAACTCGAAGCGTTATCCCGCAACTTATGATGTTGACGCGCTTATCAGTAAACGGAGTCGGATTGGTGGGTTGACCTACACCTTCTTTGCCGACATTCGGAACATTTTCAACACGAAAAATCTGTACGATCTCTTAGATGCGGTGACATACGACCGATACGGTATTCCGCTCACCAGTCAGAAGCATTCACATCCGTCATCATGGAGTTCGCCGCGCCTGATTATGATGGGTGTGAGTTTGGATTTTTAGCTGGATAAGATAATGAGGAGGCGAACAATGCGAATGCAAGAAATTGCAGAAGCCATAAAAACGTTAAGTCCCACCGATCGGTATCACTTACAGAGACTATTGAAAGAGCAGGACGAAGCCGATAAACTGGAAGTATTTCATCAA
>CAZGAW010000078.1:0-12873 GCA_964523645.1 uncultured bacterium
ATTATTTTTCACAATTTGATTTTTGTAGACGTAAGGGGAGCCACCGGTTGGGTTGCTCCCCTTATTGCGTTTAGATTATGTCGCGTTAGGGGTGAAATGGGAGTGTTAATTGTCTGAATCGCGGATTACGCGGATTACACAGATTAACACGGAGAAGACGAAATTAATCGGATTTTCACTTTGCAACCTGTGCCAGGTCTTCCGCTATTTCTCTAATTGCATCTACGTTAACTACTTTTCCAGCGACATCTATAGCACCTTCTACGGCGGAAACGGCATCCAGAATAATAGGCACTGAATCTAAACCCTCCGCGTGCAATACGTGTTCGTAGGCATACAATGTATAGGCCCTGGCGTATGATAAATACCACGCCACGTAATACGGATACCAATCACAATTCTTGACTTTATCCAGTTCTATAAGTAATCGGGAATACTCAACTAACTTTTTGCAATAAGCGGCTTTTCCTGCAACATGTTCAAAAGGCTCAATCAGTTGCATATTAGCCTCTTGGGCTAGATAAAACAGATTAATTCCACGGGACAAATTACTTCCTGCTTTAGACATGAACATCTTAGCAATATCGGTTAACGCTCCTCTGATATCCGAAGGATCTGCATCAGGATTCATGGAAATTATCAAGTTCCCACAGAGATTTCTAAACTCTAAGGGCGAACCCTCAAATTTATTAATTACCTTTGTTCTTAACTGACCTGCTATATGGTGAGTTTCAAAATCAATTTCCTCAATCCACGCCTCATTCGCAAACAGGCCTTCAGTTCCAGAAGGAAATAATTCCTTTAATAAAGCATGCAGCTGCTCATTCAAATCATACAAGAAAGGCAGTTCTCTTTTTCCGATGAGTTCGCTCCTCTGAACGACGCGAATAAGAAACTCAAGACAGTCTACAGCCTGCTCGAGAATCCTCGAGAACCCTTGCCTGTACTCCTGATTCTCAATACCAAAGTCTTTCTTTAACTGCTTCTCATATTTTTTCCCTTTACGATGCGCGGAACCGGTAGATCGCAACCTCTGAAGTTTTCGGAGAAAAGTGATGTGTTTCTCGCTACCTGCCACATTAAAAGAACATAAAGCGGCTTCAAGGTAGTCGATACTTTTCGGGTCGTCCTTCTCATGCTCAAGTCTATCTAGCTCTTCGGCCGAAATTAATTTCCTGATGCACTTTTGATTCAGGGAATCAACGAGTATTGTTGCGAGATTTTGAGCCAATTCATCAAATTCCCTTTGCTCATCAGAAGATGGAACTCTCAAACATCGTAAACGATACTCATCATCAGAATTCAAAGGAAGTAATAAATTCCAACCAAGTTTTGAATTACACAACTGTGATAGGGCAAAATAGCGATTTCTAAACCGGTGTTCCGGTCTACTTGATTCTGTAGAAGTCCTTCCCGGGGCATAGCGATTAATATAAGTTTCGCTTACTCTGCCTTCAGGACGGATATTGTGTATCTGCCAATGTGCAATTTCTTCATCAGGAAGAAGCGGAAGTCGACGGAACAACACCCAAACCTCGTCGTCGTGATCATCATCAACTGGTAAAAAGTTTTTGACCTTTCCGTCATCATGCCAAATTAACTCCAAATCTCGAACTACATATTTACTGTCACGCGTATAGTATCTGTCCAAAACCTCTTTGTTAAAACGGACAAAAATTGGGTTCGAGAACCAACCTGGTCCTTGGTACATAGCACTTTTGATCTCATCAGGATGATGGCGAATTTCATTCCCGTACTCATCAATACCGATGATGAATCCACTCTTATTCTTCGGGATCTCAGCATATCCAATCAACCGTCTCGCTTCTAACAAACACTCCGTTTGGTACCCATCTACATTAGTTTCACGATAGGTGTACCTCCAAGAGAGATGCCCATCTGGTAGTTCTGCTTCATCCGATTTTACTTCGTTCTTCCTTAGTCCGAGTTCTACCAAGGAATGTTTTGAGTACTCAGAACAACCGTATCGAAGCATTAAATACATATCTTTGGATTTCAAGAAACGGCGGAGTTCCTTAAATCTTATTTTGACACAGTTTGGCTTGACAACTGCTACTACAACTTTAGTCTTAGTGACAAAATCCTTCAAGAAGTATTCACCTGTATCCCTATTAAGATTCAGTCCACAAAAAGAGCGAAAGTCTTGGTGTATCTCCTTACCTTCCACTTCACCAGGGTTATAATCAATAATTAGATACTCATTCTCGTTCAGATCCGCACCAATTCCACTTGTTTCTTGTCCTTCTTCGTCAGCGATCCAAAAAATTAAGCCGCCAGGGGGAGAATAATCCTCTAAGTGGGAACGGTGATATTCGATTTTATCCAATGGAATCAAAGTGCTATAGACAGATCGGTCTTGGGAGTCATCACTCGGTGTTTTGAGTACGGTGACCCACTCGTCCAGATCCAGTTCGCGCTGTATCCATTCTAAAGTTTTTTTCTGCGATAACCGTTTCCGGTCTGATTCAATGCTCATAACTTCATTTTTCCCTTATTTCTACCAACGATAGGAACCGTTGGATAAACCCAAAACTCCACCGTTTTAATTTATTTATGGCATTAATTATAACATCCGAAACCCTGTGCGGCAAAGGAAAGCGAGTCCACACACCTCCATCCTACATCCTAATCTATCTGTATTGTTGACTCTGAATGCTCAAGGTCCATTGCATATTGGTAAAATCCATACAGGATATAGTTACGATAATACCTCAGAAGTCTGTTATACATATAACAGAATGCCATGACTAAAATAGCACTTATGAACGCTATAAATAGTGAAAGCACCCCTCCGTTAAAAAGGAGACCTTTCGCTAAAAATACAAATACTGCAAGAAAAAATATGAACATCATTAATTTAGCAGACTCGTGTCTGGACTGCAATGTGGAAGCGCGTGAATAAAGGTCTGGGTTTTGCTTAATAACAACATTGCGACAAAGATGGAAAATTTCTGTGTATTCCACAGGTTTCTCCAAACTATCCACTTCAATCTGAAAAACTTCCGCAACTTGCTTTTTCAATTTGTGTATAAACTGCTTTGAGTAGGGGGTAAAATGTTCAGACGGATTTCTACAACCACGATTTAGATAATCGAATAGTTCTTTTTCAAACCACCCATTATCCGTATAATATTTTTTCATACGGTTGCATATAGCTGGCATCAATATATATTCACCCGCCATAAGCTTAAAACAGAAATCGCTGATTCCGTGGAGAACGAAACCAACGATATAACAAAACAAAATCAGAAAAATACTCCAAATAATGTTAGATGGTAGGTACTTTATCAATCCACTTTGCGCGCCGTCCTGTTGACTTGTGGATGTGGCATTTGGATTTATGAGTTTTTGAATTGAAGCAAGCCAAGTTTCAATTTGTGACTGTTGATTCGTAAATGGAGATGTAACGATCAGAATAGCCAACATTATCACGATAAGGCCGGGTAGCGCATATCCCAAAAAATCAAAAAGACTAAATGGAAGTCTCACGCCTTACACCTCCATGCCTGCGTCGCGATAGGTTTGTTTGATTAGTTCAATTTCTGCATTGGTTAAGCCATACAACCGATACACCAACTCGTCTATTTCTCGCTCAATTTCACGCACGCCATCGCTTTCTGGATCTGCCAGTATTTGTTCAACAAGACGCGATAACGTCGCTTTCTGCGCTACAGTCCGATCCGCTATCGGAACAGCATTCATGTATACTTTCTTGAAACGCAATCTACCGCCTTTCCATGGATCATTGCGACTAGGAAACTTGTGCCGAGCATACCAATCAAAAAGTTTACTATTTAAGATAGCAAGCAAGGAAAAATCACTAGTAGATATAAAATATACTGTGTCCAATAGAAAAGTCTTTGTTGTGTCATAGCAACCGTAGAAAAACTTGCCAGTGTCTGAATAGATAATTTTCGGTTTGCTGAAATCTCGATAATATGCTGTATTCGCCTGAATTTCATACCATTTGTAGTTGCCCTTTGATCTGCCCCTCTTTTGCTCGGGACTTTTCTTTGGTTGGAGATCTATTTTATATTGGCTCAAATACCGTTTGATTGATGGATACTGTTCAATGTCAATACCATGCCGCGTGAAAATTAGATAAAGTTCTGTCCTTTCAAATCGCCACTTTTTGAGGTTGCCTCCCCTCAATACAGGTTTTATGAGTTCAGCATTTTTTGCATCAGCAATAATCAACCGCTGACGAACAGATTCACTAATAAGAAATGGTTTGTTATATCCAGTTGTCACCCCACGATGAAAACTCACATCCACACATTCTTTCAACGATGTTCCAGCTCCCCGTAGTTTCTTTAATAGGTTAAGCGATTGCAACGATGTTAATGCCCACCCATCTGGAGGCAAGTCCTTGGTGTGTATAGAGATAGCGCGTTCTTGAAACGCTTTGGAGAGTCGAGGGATGTCAGTTTCGTCACAAAAAGTCGCGGCAAAAAATGCTTCCTTACTAGGTGCAGAGTTTTCAACAACGACGATACAAGTATCCACACCTGCTTTAAAAACCGGAACGCTCCCAAAATCAAGTAGTTGGTGAAAACATAATTCATTAGCAAGAAACACGCGGAGTTTCTTGCCATAGGCTATTCTTAAAAACTTATTAGAGGAAATGTAGGAGAGAATCCCGCCTGACCTGAGCAATTCGGTTCCACGCTTATAGAAATAAACATAGAGATCCGATTGTCCTTCATAAACTTCCGAGAACTGCTGTTCTAAAACTGGTTTAATTGGGACAATCTTCTCCTGACGCACATAGGGCGGATTACTTATGACAATATCAAATCCGCCTTCTTGAAACACTTCTGGAAATTCAACCCGCCAGACAAACACATCCTCGTTTGCTTGCCACTCGTGAAGTTGCCCCTTGAGTTCAGCAATTGTCTCTCGGAGCTCCTGTTTCGCAGGATCGGTGTGGGTAACCAGATATTCCGCATGCCGTTCCTGAATCTGTTGAATCAGCTGCTCTTCAAGGTTGAACTGATCGTCTGGGGGTTCGGGTGCGGGACCGGTCAAGCTATCTCCCGTTGCAACCTTATAGTCTAAGTTGGGCAAGGGCTCCGGCACCTCACCCTCGTAATCGACAGCAAGACTGAGCCACAAGCGGAGCATGGCGATATTGACGGCGAATTCGTCCTTGTCCACACCGTAGAGATTTTGCTGAATGATGTCAAGTTTACGTTGGTAGATTGTTTTGGAATCGACCCGACTGCTTTTGAAGAGTGCCTCTCGCAAACGGAGCAATTCACCCATCATACCGAGTAGATAGGCACCACTTCCGCATGCTGGATCGCAAATACGGAGCGTCTGTAGCACCTGCAATACTTTCTCCGGATTCCGAATTTCGGTTGCATCCCCATCATCAACAAATTTTTGGAGCGTTTTCTGTGTCTCATCGGTTTTATTTTGGAGGCAGATTTTCAGGCTCTCTCGACACATAAAGGAGACAACCGGACGCGGTGTGTAGTAACTGCCAATGTCTTCTCTCTTAGTTACGAGTTCTTCAAACACCTGTCCGAGCATTTCTGGGTCTACGGCCACTTCAATGTCGAGCGGTGTAGACTCGGTCACCGTGAAGTTGTATCGTTCAAAGAGTTCCAAGATTTCGGCAAATTTGTCGTTAGGAATATTAACAGCATTACGGCTGTCATATTCCTGCATCTCAAAGAGTCCACCGTTGAGAAACGGGACTTCTCCGCGACGTTCGACAACCTCAGTAGATTCCTCAAGTAAATTCGTTACATTACCAAGACCCCGAAAGAATGCCCAAAAGAGCCGGTCGTTGAGAAAATTTTCAGGCTCTAATCCCCCTTCATCCCCCCTTATCAGGGGGGTATTGTCAACTGCATTGAAGAGGGCGCGTAGGTAATTACGGTCACCCTTATAGGTAAGCCATCCCTTCTTTTCAATGAAACGGAGGAACATTAGTCGGTTGAAAAGGCGTTGGGTATAGAGTCGCCGTGCTTCTGTTTCGTCTTCTGGAATGCCTTCGACAACCGCTTCTACCTGCGCAAAGACGCGTTGGTAGTCGGCAAAGAATTTATCGGTAACCGCCTCAACATCAAACGCCTCTTGCCACGCTTGGAGCCACTCCTGATCGGTTGAAAAACCGACGCTTGGAAAAGTGAGGGCGGGAAGGTTATATTCACAGAGGGTGCGGATATGGGTATCTCCCTGTTCCCAAGAGAAGATAGATAGCACGGCACGCCGCCAGTTTTCGGTAGTGGCGGCGAAGTGTGCGAAGGCGAAACGTTGAAAATCGGTCGTGGTGCAGATAAAGAGGAGATGGTCGTGTCGCCACGCGGGGAGGCTTGCGTCTCGGTCGCGCCTTTCGACAAGCCCGCGGAGCACACGGCGGAGCGCGGTGCGGTAGACGAATTCGCTGTCGAATTGGAGAAAGAAGATACCCCAGGGTTGTGTGCTGTCCGAAAATTCAAATTCCAATTGATTGGTTGGGAACGGTGGGAGCTGCTGGCAATCAGGGATCCGTTCTCCAGTCAGTTCATCAAGGTCAAGGTCTTCAGGGGACCAAGGGAAGGCAATGTCTTCAAGTTCAACGTCTTCGGGGATGTGCCAACCGAGTTTTTCGCGTAGAAAGTTTAAGAGGGTGTCGAAATTATGTATGTTTTGAACGTTGTCAGGTGTTATGTTTGGCATTCGGTTGTTTCAATCATAGGTTGCATGGTTTTTAGTTCAAAGGATTGTTGGGTTTCTCTACGCTCAACCCAACCTACAATACACTGAATCTCGGATTTTTGGCGTATTCTATAGGCAAAAAGTCTTTCAGAATCAGGAAGGTTGCGATTCAGCGGTTTGCTCCGTGCTCGTTTCTAATGGTGCGTTTGATGTTGCTGATTGTTCGCTTGTGGCTTCGCTGGTGTGGGTGTCGGTTTCCGTTAGTGGTTCAATCAAAAGTTTCCACCCGAACCCCTTGAGAATAGTGCTAAGGGTGCTAAGTTGTAGTGTGTCTTCATTGCATAAGAATTCCGAGAGCACCTTTGGGGCGATGCCAGCTTGCTTGGCAATTTTGGCAATCCCACCTTGTGCTTCCACGACATTCCGGATCCCCTTCAGAAAGAAGGGTAGGTCGCCATCAATCAGGTATTCTTCTAATGAAACTTGGAGGTAACTTATCGCCTTTTCTCGGTTGGTAAGTTTTTCAATTAGAAATTCATGCCATGTTGTTAGTTTTTCCATCGTTGTGTCTCCTGTGAACAGCACTATCTATGTTCACTTCGCGCAAGGCATATTTCAAAGTATATCACAAAATCGCCGAAAATTCAACCTCAGGAAATTTCCATCCATGCGATGAGTTTGGCTTTTGCTCCCATCGGTGCTTGTATATGCATGAGATAGGTGCGTATGTGGCGTTCAATTTTTTTGCGGGCATCCGTGAGTCCACCCGGTCCTTCTTCACTCCAGCGCCTCGTATCCTCACCGCAGCGGATTTCGGGCCAAATCTCCTCAACGTTATCAAGGACTTCATCGATTTCAGCATCATAGAAGTACCATTTAATTTCCCCGTTTGGCATCTCATAACAACAAAAGAGTCCGCCAGAACCGATACGATTCAGTGGAATGGTCTCGCCATCGCGGTTAAGGAAAGGGGGTGGTTCCTCGTCTATGCCTTTGCCGGAAAAGAGACGGAGAGGAAGGTCGGGTAATTGCCGCCACAACTTAGGATGTGCTTCAGAGATGCGTTGGCGTTCAAGGTTCATCAATTCTTCAGTGCTTTCCGTGCCTTCATAGCGTTCGTTAAAAAGGCGGAGCGTCTCGTCTGGATCATCGGGTGAAACGAACTTTCCTTCAATGCCGAGCGTTCGACTGATACGGAGAATCTTACCATCAACCCGTTTTCGGAGTTTGAGGATATCATCAAGTTCCGTCGGTGGAAGAAAATTCCAAACATGAACGGTGGGGTCTGTCCGGTTGAGTTGTGCCTCAATTGCTGGATCAAGCCGTCGGTCTAATCTACCGATGCGTTGCATGAGCCGGACGGGATTCCAGTGCAAGTCGTAATTAATGATGATAGAAGCGTCTTGCAGGTTGAGCCCTTCAGCGAGAACATCCGTTGTTATAAGCGTTTGAACCAGCGTGACATCTTGCGGAGATCTGCCGTTATAGTGAGGTGAAAAACGTTCAATAACCTCCTCGCGATTTACCTTCCGTCGGCTATCAATTTGCTCAACATCTTCAAAGCCAGCGTGTTCCAATTGGGTATAAAGATAACGAGCCGTGTCGCAGAACTCCGTAAAAATGAGTAACTTCTCATTTGGATGCTCTTTTAACAATTTTAGGAGCTGCTGGAGTTTATCGTCTTGTCGCGTATCCGGTTTGTTAGCCAACTCGTCAGCATAAAAGAGTCGATAGATTCGACTGAGGAGCCCCGTTAAGAAATTCATATCATCTACAACATCCCCGAACAACCCATCCAAATCGTGGTCTTCTGGAACGAAATCGTCATCAGTTTCAACCGAAGCAAGGTCATCTTCTTCTTCAGAAGGATTGGATGCAACAGCGTTTAACAGGGTTTCCAAGGTATTCTGCGTTAAAATTCCATCCGCTTGGAGTCGTTCTCGAATGTGCTTTTGGACAACGCCCCACCATCTCGTATTTGTGCCTTCCCACATCCGAAAGCGTTCGGGTGCGTATCTTTCAAGCCACTCTGCCATCTTGAGGAGTAGATTTTCAATGGTTGCTTCAAATGATCGCCATGAACTTTCCAAGCGTTTAAGGACAAGGGTTCGGATGAGACCTATAACTTGCTTTTCGCGTTGTTCAATCCGTCTTTCTGGTTTCTTGTGGTACTTGACGGTATTGTAGATTGCCAGATTGAGAAACGGATTGTCTCGATCAAAAGCTTCCTGTAGTTCTCCGTAAAGCGTTCGATAGACTCGACGGAGTGAGTAGTCTACGGTTGGTTCAATAATGCGTTTAGGAAACAGAATATCTGTTCCAGATGTCATCTCAGCCTCTTTGATATATTTGCGGCTCCGTTGGATAAGGACGTGTCTCAGTACCGGATCTCGGCGCAGCAGATCGTCTTCTTCAACCAATTCCGCAATTTCCTCAGTTTCTTCACCCTCAAGCTCCCTTTCAATGTTGCGGAAATGTCTACGAAAATCATGCACACCGATTTTAGCGAAGTGGTTTCTTCGATTCTGTCCAAAGTAATTAATCAGATGATGGATATCGTCAAGGCTGTTATTGATTGGTGTAGCGGTAAGGAGATAAAGTTTTTTGTCTCTGGCGAGTTCCATCAAAAGCCGACCGCGGTTGGAACCCGGATTCCGAAAATGGTGTGCTTCATCGATAATAATAACATCCTTGTGTTCTAGGAAATACTTAAGATCGTCATCACTTATTCCACCTTGGCGCCCGAGATCGGTATGTAGTTTAAGATCGTAATGCTCTCGAAACAAGCGGCCGTATTCTGATCGGAGCCGGCGATCTATTTGGCTGTTCCAAACGCTCTCTGCGACCGATTTGGGAGTAATGAGGAGAACGCGTTTGTTCTCTCTGAGATAGCATTCAAGGAGCATCAAACCGATGTAGGTTTTACCGCTACCGACCCCGTCACAGATAAGTGCGCCGTTCCATGTATCGGCTATCTGGAGCGCGGCGTGGTAACCATCTTTCTGATACTGTGAAAGCGTGGGATAAATCACCGATTCGTTTTCTTCCCATTCATCGGCGGGTTTTTCGCGTCCCTTAAAATAGGCATGAAGTGCTTTCGCGTAGACGGTAAAAGGAGGGTATTTCCTAAGATGCCGTTCAATTGTGCGAAGCAGCTCGGCTTTGACTTCAGAGGCTTCCTCCCAGCGGTCATTGTACCATTCCCCAAGTTTCTCAATATGTGTAGCGTCAGTGATGAAAGAATTTAATTCAACGTTTTGGGTGAGTCCTGGGTGTGTGAAGTTAGAACTACCAACGGTAGCGAAGTCAACGGGACTCGAATTTTGGGCGTGCATCAAGTTGAGTTTCGCGTGAAATTTTGCTTTGTCATACACACGAATGACAATTTTCCCACGGCGAATTGCGTCGCGGACAGCGGCAAGTCCGTGGAGGGTATCGTCCTTTTCTTTTTCGGATTCAATATTGGCATCGGTGGTTTTTTGCAGGGCTGCGATGAGGTGTTCTTTTGTGCGCCGTGTGGTCTCGTCGCCCATCAGGAGGCGGATGCCATCAAGGTGTTGCCACGTTTTTCCAAGCGATAGAAATGCGCCAATTTCAAAGGTACCGGTTGCTATGTCTAACTTGACGCTTTTCACGAGGAGGGTTTCGAGAACTTTCAGGAGGGTGTTGCCATCTACGTTGTCAATGAGTGTCGGAATCTGCATACGCGTCCAATTTTTCTTTCGATAGGGTTTATTTGATTATATCACAAAAGAGATATTTTTTTAATTTTTTATTTTTACAGAGATGTCACCCCTACGGGGTTGAAAATAAAAGCATCATTTTTCTACAGAGATGTCGCCCCGCTGGGGCTTAGATCTGTGAGGTCCCGTTCTTCTACACAAATGCCATCCCTACGGGATTCAAGAGGTATCTGTGTAAAACTCGGTGCGGTTGCAAACCGCACCTACCGCGTTGAGGACAGGGCGAGGTTGAAAACCTTGCCAGCGTAAAAAGGAGTGATACATCGTTATAAGGAGATCCCCACTGCTTAGAAACAAACGCTTTACATTCTCCTAAATCGTGTGTATAATTGGAGAGAAAACAAAGATAAAAGAATGGAGAAGATATTTTTATGGAACTTTATGAAGCCGTGAGTCCGTTGGACTTTAGATACTATGGTAGTGATCCGAATTTTATGAAACGGTTGCTGCCCTATGTCTCTGAAGCAGGATATGTTACGTATCAGGCGAAGGTGGAGGCGGCGTTGGTACGCACACTGGCAAACTATGGTGTCTGCTCATCAGCGATCGCTGATGAGGTGGAAGCGGCGGTGGATCTCGTAACGGCGGAAGAGGTGTATGAGGAGCAGTCTCGCATTCGGCATAATATCCGTTCACTCGTCAATGTGATTCGGCGGAAGATTAGTCCCGAAGCACGTCCTTATGTGCATCTGTTCGCGACTTCTGCGGACATCCTGGATACCGCTACGGCGTTGCGATTCAAAGCACTTACCGAAAACGTCATTATTCCGGATCTGGTTGCGCTGGAACAGCAACTTATTGCCCTGGCGCGCGAACACGCGGAGACGGTGCAAATCGGGAGGACACACGGACAACACGCAGAACCGACAACATTCGGTTATGCGTTGGCCCTCTATGTCAGTCGTCTCGGCACCCGAATTGAGAAGATCCACGAAGCCGGACAAAATCTGCGTGGGCAATTTTCAGGTGCAGTCGGTGCGTTTAACGGACTCACGCTGATTCACGAACACCCAGAGCAAATTGAGTCGGATTTCCTTGCCCTGCTCGGCTTAAAGCCGTCCGATACAAATACATCAACGCAGTGTGTCGAGCCGGAATTCATCTCAGATTTAGCATACCAGATTACGGCGGCGTACACAGTGCTTGCGAATTTCGCGGACGACATGCGACACCTTTACCGCACTGAAATCGCTGAGGTTGGTAGGAAATATAACCCGCAGTTGGTAGGTTCATCGACGATGCCGCACAAAGTGAATCCAGAGGCGTATGAGAACATCAAAAGTTTGTGGAAGGCGTTCGTGCCGCGTATGCAGACGGTTTTTATGGATAGCATCTTGGAACACCAGCGCGACCTGACGAATTCGGCATCAAGTCGTTTCGTGACGGAACTCTTCACGGCGTTCGATTATGCAATCTATCGGCTTCGGCGTGCGTTGGAAGAGATGGATGTGAAAGCGGATAATATGCGACGCAACCTCGCGCTGAGTGCGGAGGATACGATCGCAGAACCCATCTATCTACTGATGGCGTATTACGGGTTTCCCGATGCCTACGACCACACCCGAAAGTTAATCGGACAGGTACATGAGACAGGGAAGAGTCTGACAACGCTGCTGTGGGAAGATGAGACGTTTCGTCCGTTCCTCGACAAGTTGACGGAGCCGCAGCGCGAGGCACTCCGGGATCCGACGAACTATATCGGTGCGGCGGTTAGGCTGACCTACGCGACCTGTGATGAATGGGAAGAACGGATAGCTAAAATGGTTGGGTGATGTTCTTAATACTCATTTGGCGAGAACTGCTTGCCAACCTTATGACATTTCGGTTTGTCGTTGCGATGGTGGTTACATTATCCCCTCGCGAGCGATTCCCGCAACAGAAGGAACGTTATTCTGGTCGAAATATATCACAGAATATGCGAAACGCGATGAAAAATTGAATGAAGAACACTTGAACGCTCAGATTGCTCAGATTCAACTTGCGAGATCCATCACCCGTATATCTCCAGCGTCAAGCGCACGGTATGCCATCGAATCCCTTGCTGGAACTGGCTTCACACGGCATGTCCAATTTTTGGGGCGTGTGCGTCAATACGCGGGTGAATTTAGAACATTTCTCGTTGAAACCGATCGTGCCGACCGAGAAAGTCCACACGCAATCGGTCCTATGGAAGGCACCTCACAAAAGCCTGTAAGTTTTATAGTAAAGCACATAATTACTTGGACATCAACGGAATGGCGGGGTTACAAACCCCGCCAGCGGAGGCGTGGTGGTTGTTTCCTAAAGTGTAAACATATTTTCGGGCTTTACTATAAATCAATCCCAAAATTTGAAGATCGCATTCGTCTCAGCGGTGTCTACACCGCTGCAGCTACGGACATTCTGTTATTATTGCTGTTTTCTGTGGTGTTGTTCGCCGGGTCATTTCTTTCGTTTCTGCGTATTGATGTTTAGAAGATTT
>CAZGAW010000078.1:12973-25039 GCA_964523645.1 uncultured bacterium
GTGTTGTTCGCCGGGTCATTTCTTTCGTTTCTGCGTATTGATGTTTAGAAGATTTGCTAATACGTTAACGCAAGTTGCTACTTAGAAGATTTCGCGTAGGCAGCCCTGTTTTTCGGTGAAAAGCGGCATGAGCCGCGAAGGGCTCGTCGCGTAAACTTTTAGGTTGCACATTTACGGGCACAAACTATAAAGTTTGTGCTACAAAGAGACACAACCTATAAAGTCAGATGCGCAAATGAGCAGACTGCGTAAGTCCTAAATTCATCATACACCCGAATATTCCAAGTGTGAGTAGGTTGTTATCAGAAACCTCTTAACCGATAACTGACAACCGACAACCATTACAATGTTTGATATTACCTATTTAGGACGGCGTTGTTTCCGTTTTATCAAACGCTATCCGCGCACATGGACAATAATTGGATTTCTGCTGATTTTGGGTATCGGTATTAAGCTGGGGCAGACGGTTCAGTTCAGCAAAATAACCGATTACTTCCGCTCCTTTGCGGATCGCGAGCGGACGGATGTGACAAAATCGGTTGCGCCCGGAATTACCCACCGACAGATACAGGACAAAGGAATGCTGACGAATATTCTCTCGGTATCGCCAGATGCTGCGGACATCCGTCCATACCGTGCGCTGAGCGCAGGGATTGGAACTGAAACATTGGTGTCGCTTGCGCGGCGGCACAAGGCACTCGCTGCGATCAATGGCGGTTTCTTTGAGATGCGGGGTACGTTTCGCGGAGAGTCTGTCGGTGCGCTGAAGATTGATGGTGAATGGGTGAGCGAACCGGAACAGGGCAGAGCGGTGATAGGACTCCGAACCGTTGAGGGAAAAATCGAAACATATATCGATAGGATTGCCTTACGATTGGAACTCGATCTACCGAGTGGAGGAATGTTATTGATTGACGGTATGAACCGGAACCGTGGCAGCAACGAATTGGTGATTTATCGTCCACATTTCCACGTCGTGACCTTGACGATGCCCGAGGGTGTAGAAGCCGTTGTCAGAAATGGCAAAGTCGTCGGTATTCACAACGGACGGGGAAGTTCGCGTATTCCGTCAGCGGGTTACGTGTTGTCTGCGAGTGGCAAAAGACGTGAAGAGCTCTTGGCTCATCTTGCGGAAGGCGATACGGTTCAGATTCGTGAGACTATTATCCCTGAGCGCGTCGGGGACAGCGATTTATGGGCAAGTTTCGCGCATATTGTCGGCGGCGGTCCGTTGTTACTGCAGGACGGTTTCGCGCCTGCCACACAAGCATACGAGCGTGAAGGTTTTGATCGGGCATTTTACGGTTTCTGGCATCCGAGGACAGCCGTCGGTAAGAAGGCGGATGGTACCCTCCTTTTTGTAACAATAACAGCGACAGAAGCAGGCGTTCGACGCGGGGTTATGTTGTCCAGACTCGCGGAACTCTTTTTGGAATGGGGTGCGACGGATGCGCTCAACCTTGACGGCGGCAACTCATCGATGCTTGTCATTCGGGACGAGATTGTAAGCGTTAAGCAGAAGGATGCTACGAAACCTGCATCTAAAGATAGATTAACATCGGCTTCTCGTCGTAAATCCGAACCGAAAAAGGTAGAAGCAGAGAAGGACATAAAAACTGGCCGTGGTAATCGTCGGATTCGCCCGATGCCGAGGCAGCACGGACGGGCAATTTCGGATGCGATCTTGATTTTTTTGCGGTTTTAGGTTATAATACAGGAAAAGCGCACTTTGTCAGTAGGTATCAGGAGAAAACACACTTTTCGTAGGTCGAAAAAAGAATTAGAGACAGAAAATTTGCAAACCGATATTCAATTCTGGAAAATCTATCTTGACACCTGCTGCTTGAGCTGTTTTTTTCACGATCAAACGCAAACCCGAATTTTGAACAACTTCATGTCCAAGTTGAAAACCCACATACATGGTTACAAGAGGTCATTGGAAATGGACACTCGTAAAATGACAGATGTTGAGGTTTATGAACTTGGAATCAAGTATCTTAAAGATCAACTCGATTCCACTGGTTTTTCCCGGTTTCTTTCACAATGTGAACCTTTGACTGGAGATTACTCCTTGGACCGGCACAAGCGCCCAATGCCAAGTATTAATACGATTATTAAGGAAACTAAACAAGAAGATTGAGACTAAAATTCAAACCCTGTCTCTGGTCACGAGCATATCCAACAGAAAGAAAAATAGGCAGACAAGAGGTAAAGTTATGTTAAACAACAAACACCGAGAACCTCAGAAAAAATCGGATACTGGTGAGGAACATCAGAACCCTATACACCGCATGGTGTCGAAACCGACACCCCTGTCGCGACGCTCTTTTTTCAAAGGTTCCGTTGGACTCGCTGCCGCTGCACTTACAGCGGATAAACTCATTCTGCCTGCACATGCCCAGTGGCGGTTCCGAGAATATCTCCCTTATGATGCAGCTGGAGATTATCACTACGGACGATATGGAAGGATCGATCACCATTATCCTGAGATGAATCCGACAGGCGAAAAGTTCACATTCGTCCGACTCAAGTATCCGGGCGGTGATTGGTACACGAATATTGTTAATTACTACCGGGGGTGGCCATCGGATTTGAAGTTCAGCGAGATTCTTGCTGCTAATACAACGATTGATGTTGAGGTACGTGAGTATCCGCAATATGTTGACATTGACGATGAAGGGTTATTCGCGTATCCGTTTCTCTATATGACAGGACATACCGGGATTCGGCTTTCTCTGCAACAGGTCCGGAAGTTGCGAGAATACTTTGAACGTGGCGGCTTCCTTCACGTCGAAGATTGTGATGCACGCCTCAACGGTGGACGGGGCGGCTTGCGCCCACATATCTATGAGATGATGCGGCAGGTTTATCCCGAAAAGAATTTTGAACGGTTGGAGATGAACCATCCTATTTATCATACGCTCTATGAGCACGATGAATATCTCGGTGGTGACAAGTTCATCCCCGGTGTCGCCGATTACGACGAGGCAATCATGGATGACGACCGCGTGATGGTGTATTTCTGTCCGAGTGACCTGAATTGTGCCTGGGAAGGTAGACCGTGTGAACCGGGTGGTGAGGAGCAGCGGACTTGGGCATTCAAGCAAGGGATGAACGTCGTTGCGTACGCATTGACGCGTTAATGGCTATCGGTTGTTGGCTATTAGGAATTATAGTAAATCCCCCAATTAACGATACACCACGGGAAGGCGAGGTGTTTTTGATAGGGTGTTTCCTCTAGAAACCTCGCCAGCGGCGGAAGGGAACCTGTGTTTATAGGGTGTGCACTTATTTTTAGGATTTACTACAATTACTAAGCTTTGGACAATTTTTACGCAATGAACATGCCGCCCCTACGGGGCTTAGCTGCCCGGGGAATGCCGTTTCTATAGACATACCGCCCCTACGGGGCTGCGTATCGGGCATCCGCATTTATTTTTCTCCGAGTTGCGTTTGTGTCTGTAACACTCAGAAAATCCGAGAGTATGGTGGAAACAGCACCTGATCTGGATAGAAACTGTCCAAACTTTAGTACAATTAGAAGTTGACCTGTAAAAGGAGTTTTTCACGGAGGCGTTCATACGCGAGGTTCGCACCCGCGATGTTGCCGGAAGCGGGGCCTATTTGCAGCTGCGCGATGGTGCCGGATCCGAATAGGTTCTCGATTGGACGGAGTTGCAAATCAGCATCAAGTCGGGGGAGTCCACAGACCAGCGGGATTTGGTGTTGCGTGCGTAACTCCGTTAAAAACCCGTAACGGCGGAGATTGAACCTATATCCTGTTGCGAGGATGACGCGAGACACATCCGTAATTATACCATGCGTCGTTTCAATCCTTAGTTTTTGGTTAGGCAGCCCTTCTCCTTCCGTAGCGATATTATGGATACGGGTCTCAGGATAGATGTCAATATTCGGCGTATTCAGCAAAGCCTCCATAATATCGGGCGTGATATTTCCTTCCCCTCTGTTGTGTTGAATTGTCTCATAACGTCGCTGAAAATCGGTTTCGCTTGCGAATTCGGCGAGAGCTTTAGGACCTAACCACACTGGCGGGAAATCGAACTGCTCCGTCTTCAACGCTTTCCGTGCAATTAGTGTCACACGCTGTCCGCGTTCGCTGAGACTTCTTGCGAGCGTTCCTGCCGTCAACCCGCCACCAACGATAACAATTTTATCCTTACCGTCTTGTTGTCCTTCGCGATCCACTGAAAATTGGGATGCGTGTAAAATCCTATTGGGATTTTGGTGTTGCCACTGGGTAAACTCAGGTGGCACATAAGCGCAGTCGTCTGCTCCGATGGCGAGGATAACGCAACTGCTCCGAAACCCTTCATTATTTGTCGAAATTAGTCGGAACGGAAATCTACCCGCCCCTTTGTCCCACCGCAATTTCGCTACATCGAACTGATAATAGACTTGGTGTGCTTCCAGTTCAGCGAGTGCATTGTTGCAGAAATCCCAAAAGAGTTGCGTAGAGGGTTGCGAGTAGGGTGGCGCCAACTCATTGGTTCGGTTGTGGCGTTCGGCGTATTCAACGATACCCAGGGCATCGGGTGTAACGTGATGAACAGCAGGTGAACGGAGAAATCTCATGCCTTGGCGTTCCGTTTTACACCGCCATTGGGTGAGCGGTTGCGGATGTCGATCAACAATCGCGAGGCGGTTCGCCGCTGCCGGTATATCGCGGAGCAGCCGAATTGCAATAGATACACCGTGTATTCCACCACCGATGATGGTAATTGGGAGGTTCCGGTGGGCTAAATGGCTGTCGGCTGTCGGTTGTCGGCTGTCGGCAAAAATGGCTTTCGGTTGTCGGAAACCGTCAGCGGTCAGCAAAGAGGTCTTCTGACCGCCGGCTGACCGCTGATCACTAATCGCTATTCCTACTGATGGCTGGTGGGTATTCATTATGTAGAAGTCTAATTGGTGTTCGGTGCTGGCAGATGCACACGTGTCAAAGCGAAGGTTTGTGAGAACAGTTCCTCTGTCGCGCGGTAACGGCTGTAACGATACTGGACAACCCCAATAGATGGGGCAATCCAATAAATTGCGGGTGGACTAATCAGGAAAGCTGAGGGTTCTGGACTATCTCCATAAACGACTTCTTCATGAACGACATAGGTGCTGTAGCTGCCCGCGGGGACAGTCACCCGTTCGTTATCGCTTACGACATAGCGTGTGACTGTGACAGGTATGCCAGCGGTCTTCTCAAAAACCGTCCACTCTTTCCCGACTTCCAAGGGAAAATCCCATAGACGGCGCGGCGGGAAATGTTTTTGGTGAGATATGCGGAGAAAACCCGGATTCCTGCTGTCTGGGAGGTACATGTCAAACGCCGATTCTATTAACGCTTGCGAGGTCTTAGAAAAGTAGATAGCAAAAATTGGGAACGGGAATTCTTCATAAAATTCGGTTTCTATCCGTAAATAATACGCGTTCGCCACCAAGTGATCGATAGGTTCAACTGTAAATTGATCGGGTTCGTCGGTAGTAAGTTCGCTGATGGTCAGCTGTCGATGTGTTGTGCCACTGACATCACGTGTGCCTTGGACTCGGAGTGTAAACTCCTGATTGGTGTCAACGTTGATGTATGTCCATGCGGAGCCCGGAGCTGTCGGAAGATCAATAGCACTGAACCCCGTTGTCTCAGGTGCCGGAAGCGTTGTTTCACCGTGTGGATCAACCAGTCCCTCATCTCCACAACTCACGAGGAACAGAAGCATAGCCATCAGCAAAGAGGCTGTCGGCTTTCGGTGTGTGGCATGCACGTTTCGCTTGAATGCTACGAGGTTCCTTTGTTGACTCTTGAGGACTGATCGCTGATTGCTGATTGCTGATTGCTGATTGCTATTCATCATTTTACTATACAGAATTTGCCGGTGCTTTGGAATCCGTTTCCATCGGTTGCCCGATAGAAGTATAATCCGGTGCAGACCATCTCGCCGCGTGCGTTCGTACAATCCCACTCGGAGGCACCCTCTAGTACCTTGATTAAGTTCCCCAAAGCATCGTAGATTTCAACGGTCAATCCCTTCGGATAGAAGGTAAGGTGTTTGCCTTGTCCTGCATACAGCGGGTTAGGGGCGACGATAACATTTCGGTTCTCGCTATTCGCGACATAGTTAAAGGTTTGTCCCTGCCAGATTCGGGTACCTGTTACGCCAGCAGCGGATTGTCCGCGAATCTTATAGAGATAGATACCTGTCGGTGGGAATCCATTTGTGCGAAGTGTACCAACCCATTTTGTCTCGGTTTCCTGTTTCAAAAAGACAGTGTATTCATTTCTATTAGGACTTTCCACTATCAGGTGAGGTGAAGCCTGTAGCGGGTGTGTGCTTTGCACTGCAACGTTCCACTCACCTGTGCCGTGCGGTTGCGTTTGAATAAAGAAAGCAGGTGCGCCGCTCACAATGTCCACACTTGGTGTGATACTGTCTGGCACGATGCTCGGTGTTCCCATAAGCCCCATTGCGTTAACAGGCACAACGGCATAGTAGTAGTGGAAGTCGTTCGGCTCAAAGAATTCGCTGTTGACATCAATCCCCTCAAAGACAGTGGTATCTTCAAACCGAGTTTGCGTCGGATCAACGCGCCCAATGATGTTTATATCGTCTTCAGGAATACCGTTTCCATCACGGTCGGCAGCACCAAGCACTTCATTCGGGTTCTGAAAAGGTTGCGGCGTATCTGTTTCATTCTGTAGCCTATAGCGTTTCCGAACGATTGCGACTTCTTGAATCCCTGCAGGATTGTCAACATTCCACGTCACAAGAGGTCCGTTAGTGCCTTGAGAAACTTGGGCATTTGAAAGGATTTGCGTTGGTGGTGCACCCGCCATATAACTGACAGAACCGCCAAAACTCCCACCCGGAATTACGACGCGCTCGACATCGGGGTGCATATTAATTAAGATGAGGGTAATCTCCTGAATATCTCCGCCGAAATCTTTGAAGATCATCTGCGCTTCTTGGGAACGCTGATAGGTGAACGCCTCCTTAATCTCAGTGGTTCCATTCCGTTTCTTGACGATAAATTTAGCAGCCCATCCGCGTAAACCGGTCCCTGCGTGCCGCAGTAGTTCACTCTGAATATTCTCCTGATCATCTGGTGAGAGGCGATGAAGCTCTATCGGTGCGAGATCCGCGCCATCAATTTTGACAGCGAATTCCGGCATAATCCCTGCCGGACGGAAGACGATGTAGCGTGAGGAGAAATGTTCGGGCATTGATTCCGAATCGAAATCGACGCGAACAGGATAACTCGTGTGGACATCATTAGGATGAATAGCGATGGGTGGAAAGCGGTGTGCGTTCTTATAGCCGGGAATTCCTGTCGCCGTGTTTGCGCGGGTATGTGTGAAATAATTCCATACGGTAAAGGTCTTGAACGCCTCAGCGAGGGTTGTCCCGTTATTCGTAAAGACTTCAAAAAAATTGCCCATCTCGCGATAACTGCCATCGGTGGTATTCCTGAAAAACTGGCGGATGATATCGTATCCGAACCGTTCTGCCATATACAATGCCCAGATAACGGAGCCGTACTCGTGGTCGCCGATGCGACTCTCAAGGGAAATATCGGGAATGAGAAACCAGCGGCGGAGCTGATGGATATAATAGTTATAGGAATTGGTTTCGTTAGGCTCATCGGGATCTGGGAGCGTATCGCCATCGTCAATAACGCCGCCGTCGTACGTCATGACTTCTATCCAAGTTGCGGATGCCTCCATGAACCATGTCGGCATATAGGCATTATATCCGAATTGGACCCCGTGAAGGAATTCATGGGTGCAGGTTGTTTCAAGGTAGCGGATTCCCTCCGCTTTTCCGACATAATCGTAGATACGGGAGTTGATCATGAAATAGGGCGCAACGGTTAATGCGTTGGATAAGACGCGTCCTTCAAACCAGTCCGCTGTCGTGATACCGAGTGCGGGGAAGGTGAAGAGGTAGACATCATATTTATGATCGCCGCCGTTCTGCGCTGCCCAAAAGTCGATGTAGGGGATTTTGAACCCCATCAGGTCGATTTGGACGTGATATGCACGTTCCATTGCATCGGCACAGAGGTCAACATAATCGGGTACACCATTGCGGGGGTGGAAATCTTCGAGGGGTGGTGCATGCGGTCCGACGCGTATGTAATGGAATTTAAAATGTGGCGTGTCAAACCTTTCCGGTAGTTCAATCTCACCAAAGAAGCTGCCCGGGAGTCCGGGTCGAAGGAAAAGCCCCTTCAACTTCTGGCGATGTATGGAGGGTAAGTTTCGCCAATTCTTAGCGATGGTGACAAAACTATCGGTTACACACTCCGTGATTTCGCTTGCGGTGTAACTGGGTTTGAGATTTGCGAACTGCTGGGCAGTTTGAATTGCGCTTTGGAGTTCGGGATCCGGTGGCAGTGCGCGGGCAATGGGTGAGAGTATTATAAAGAGCGCGATAAAGGTTACAAACGATATTTTCATTTTTTTAGTAGTTATCAGTTTTCAGTTGTCAGTTGTCAGTTAACAAGAGAGGCTTAACACGGAGGAACCCACTTTAACTGATAACTGAACATCAAGGACTGCTCAAGCGAAGTGGGTAGGTTTTCCATCAAGGCTGGTATGATTGGTTTCTTTCCAATAGGTTTCCACGCCTGCCTCGCCCTTTTTCGTTGCCCATGTGTTCAGCTGCTCCCTTTCACCGACATAATCATAAAGTGGGACAGCCATTCCACAAGAAGTTTGCACGAGATCAACATTGAGATCGAAGATTTGCCTTGCTCCGGGCAGCGGTGTAAACAGCGGAAAAAGCAGCTTCCACTCCGCATCGTCTTTGTGTATCACCTTCGCGGTGCTGTAGAGCCGTAGGATCATAGGAGTATCCTCAAATGCGGTAAACATAAGTGTCATACGGGGCTGTTCTTGGACGTGTGCGGCGGTTTCATTTCCGCTGCCGGTTACGTTTAGCCAAGCGACGCGGTTCGGACCGAGGATGCGTAAGGAGTCCATACCCTTCGGAGATAGATTGATTCTGCTATCGGCTGTTGCGGTCGCGACGAAGAAGATCTTTTGATTTTCGATGAATTGTTGTAGTTTTTTCGGAATTTCGGTGTACAATTTTGCCATCTTGTTACCCTCCTATTTCAGGAAGCGGTCGAGTATGATTTAGAATTTACTCGACCGCCGATAGAAAAAACTTAATACGCTTTGATAGTGCCCCACGTGAGTGCGAGTTTCCCCGCGGGTTCAACATCAAAGGCGATCTGGTAATTCTCCATGACCTCTTTTTTATCTAACGCACGATGATAGACAGCAACATCGTCGATTTCCCCCTCAAAATAGAAGGGTTTGATAAAGGCGTTGCGGTCGTGTCCGACTGCGACAACAACGTGGCTGCGCGTGTCGCGGCTATTTATCTTTCCGTCCGCTTCAGCATCGAGTTCACCGTTGATGTAGAGGAACTTTTTCTCGTCCGCGCCCGCAGCGACAAACGTGACATGTGTCCACTCGCCTGCTTCAACAGGGGTTTCAGTTTTGAAGACCCCGAACCCATCGCCGCCTCTTTGGGTTTGTATTGTGCCGTCCGCTAAGAGTTCCAACCACGAGTCGCCACCACCTTGCGGATCATCGTCCCAGATGATGACTTTTGGACCGCCGGGTAGGGCTACGGGTTTAATCCACATGGCGTAGGTAAGATCCTGTCCTGTGGTGGCTGCGCCCATAACGACGTAATCTTCTTCGCCATTGAAACTGAGTGCCTCTCCGACAATGCCTTCTACAATTTTCGGGGCCCCCTTAATCTCTCCATCGTTTTCACCGAGGGCATCTTTAGCGACCTTTGCATCGGTATCACTTTCATCAAAAGTCCAATGCCCGCCGAGTCCGTCTTCAATGGATTGTGCGTGTGTCACTTCTATATGCGCGGCTGCGAAGACGAGAACTATCGCGCAAAAGAGCGTAAAGAATAGATCGAATTTCATCGGTTTATCTCCTGAGTTTTCAACTCATGATGGACAATGCATTCGTCTGGTAGGAGCAAAGCAGCTCACTACTTTCATTTGACACCGATATACATTATATACTGTTTTGGGCTTATATGCAAGGGAAATGGTATGGGGTATGGCTATCAGCCATCGGCGGTCAGCAAGCGGATACTCGTCTGAATCAGGATTAGCAGGATTGAAGTCAGGAGTCGGAAACACCTACTACAGGCTCTTAAGTGTTGCCCAAGTGGTCGTTAATTTGTTTGCGGGTTCAACGGCTTGTGGCTTAGCGTCTTCAATGTCGCTGACGAACTCGCCTTCGTAGACCCGGACATGGTCGATCCAGACATCAACCTTCTCTGCTCCCATAATGATGTCAGCACGTGAACTCACATCATCCACTGGCATTTTGAATGTCACGAAGAACTCTTGCCATTCCTCAGAGAGGTTAATTGGTTTGACGGCGTATTCGGTCCACGGGTCCCCTTGATGGATAATGCGCATTTGGATAGTTCTGGGTTTTTCGCTCTTTGCCCATAAGTTGAAGGTATAGGTTGTGCCTTTTTCTAAGGTGAAGGGTTGTTGATAGAGTTGGATATGCCAGATAGCACCGCCTGCTTTACTAATTTTGACATAAACGGCTTTTTTGCCGACGACGGGTTCCGCCTTTCTCCCTTCGGTTTGAAAGAGTGCGGTGGCCTCGGCGTGTGTCCAGTGGTGCCATCCTTCAAGGTTGAGGTCAAAATCGCCATTTTTGAGGATATTTTCAGGAGGCTTCTCCGCATAAGCGTGCGTTGCGAACCCGAAAAGCACTATCAATACAACCAAACAGATATGAGCTGAAGCAATCTTAGTCATGTTCATTTTTGCCCTCTCGGTCGTGTTCCCTTCCATGTTCCGAGTCATGTTCACCATGCTCTCCACTGTGGCTATGTTCACCCTCTCCGATTTCAGGATGCGCAGTCCATCTGTCAAAGTTCGTGCTGGTTGCGATGAGTTGGACCGCTGTTTTTCCGCCAGGGGCCGGAAAGACATCGCTGTTTGAATGTATCTACCGGAGTGTTTGCGTGTTTTGGCTGAACCACTGGAAAAACCGCCGCACCGGGCCGGGTTTTGCAGCCTGAATGTTAGAAATATCGGGGACAATTACGGCTACCGATTCCCACTGCCCGTCGGCATAATCTGGATTGTTCTGGTGGTATGTAATATCTTTCAATTCAGGAATCAGATCTCCATCAAGTAATAAACACTCCATATAAAATTCAATAGTTTCTCTAGCTTGCTTCAAGGCATCTTCAACTGTGTCTCCGGTAGTAAAACATCCAGGTAAATCTGGAACGGTTACACCGTAACAACCCTCTGGGTCTTTGTGAATTACAATCGGATAGTGTCGCAGTTCGGGGAACTTTATCTTTATCGTTTTCCATACTCCATCGGCGTATTCTGGATTTGTTTCATGAAAAGCGATGTCTTTGGGTTCGGGAATCGGGTCTCCATCGAGCAGCATACCTTCAAGATGACATTCAATGGCTTCCGCAGCTTGCGTGAGGGCATCGGCAATTGTGTCCGCGATAGTGTAACACCCTGGTAAATCAGGGACGGTCACACCGTAGTCGCTGTCTGGATCTTTATGAATGACAATAGGGTAGCACTTGTATCTCACATCTGCTAATTCTTTTTGGGCGAGTGTTTTGACTTCCTCATAGATACCTTCCTCCTTGAGAAAATCCTCAAAACTGCTTCCGCTGTATTTATTTTTCTTCATGCTTCTCTCTCCCTTTGCCATATATTCTTTCGTTCCCGCGCCAAACGTAAATCCTTCTGTGGAGTTCTTTGCCTCTTCTTGATAAAACCGTGCAGAAGAACCATCTCACTCTCTCGGACGGTAAACAAAACTCGCGCCACACGTCTCCCAGAGAGGTTAAGGAATTAGACAGATATTCTTAAGTCAAAAAAGGCAGGTGCATCACCTGCCTTTCAAGAGTCTCCCGGCAACGACCTACTTTCCCGCGGGGTTGCCCCCGAAGTATCATCAGCGCTGAAGGGCTTAACTACCGTGTTCGGAATGGGTACGGGTGGGTCCCCTTCGCTATAGCCACCGGAAAG
>CAZGAW010000079.1:0-24298 GCA_964523645.1 uncultured bacterium
GTTTTGTGCTATACTATTAAACGGTTTCGTTTACAAGCCGAACTTAGGAAAGCACAGAAATTTCAACACTTGGGAGTGCTATCTTGCCTGATGTAAATACAGCATTTTCAGAACCGTCTATCCACATCGCACCATCTGTGATGTGTGCCGACTTGTGCAACTTGGAAGTCGATATTCGGGCGTTAGAAGCTGCTGGCGTTAGTATGCTACATTTTGACTTGATGGATGCGCATTTTGTCCCGAATCTGCCCATCGGACTGGCACTTATCCAACAATTACGTCCAAAAACAGACTGTGCTTTTGACATTCACCTGATGGTAGAAAACAACGATTTTTTTGTTGATGCTGTCGCTGAAATCGGTGTTCAGCAGATAGCCGTTCACGTTGAATCGGCAACGCATCTTGACAGAACGTTGTCTCTGATTCAAGCACACGGCATCAAGGCGGGAGCCGCTCTAAATCCAGCAACACCGCTCTCGGTATTGGCTTATGTTCTGGAACGCCTCGATTTTGTGCTAATTATGACGGTGAATCCTGGGTTCGCAGGGCAGAAGTTAGTACCGGCAACCCTCCGAAAAATTGCGGAATGTCGCGCTTTTTTGAACGAACATGGTGTAGATATACCTATTGAAGTTGATGGCAATGTAAGTTTTGAAAATATTCCGAAAATGGTGTCCGCAGGCGCGGATATTTTGGTAGGTGGGACCAGTAGCGTTTTCCAAAAATCGGGTTCACGGCTTGAGAATGTTCAGCGGGCACAGAAAGCGATTGTGGTCGGACTCACAGAACGAGAAAGTGGACAGCGGGCGTAGGTGTTCCTTCTAAAGGGCAAAGCCTGAAGCGAAGTGGAAGGATTTTTGCAAACGCTAAGATCCAATGCGAAGAAAGTGTTTCTTCATAGTTACGGATATACGGAGAGAGTCATTTTTTAACCCGCCTGAGCGAACCGCAAGGAAAATTAAAAATATAATGGAAGCACTTGTCCTTCACGGAATTGGAGATTTACGACTACAACAAATTCCCGTGCCACATCTTGCTGAAGGGGAGGTTCGCGTCCGAATCGGGTTTTGTGGGGTCTGCGGTTCCGATATTCCGAGGATTTTTGTCAAAGGCACTTATAGTTTTCCAACGGTCTGTGGGCACGAATTTGCCGGTGTTGTTGATGCGTGTGGTCCCGGGGTTGAAGATTTTACGCCAGGAGACCCTGTTGTTGTTTTTCCGCTGCTCTGGTGTGGTATATGTTCGGCATGTGAACAGGGAAAATATGTTCAATGCCATAACTACGACTATCTCGGTTCACGAAGTGATGGTGCTTTCGCTGAATTTGTCGTCGCGCCGAAGGAAAATTTGATACCTGTTCCGCCCGGAGTGACGCTCGAAGAGGCGTCAATGACGGAACCCGCTGCAGTTGCTCTACACGCGCTCCGTCGTGCGCAAACCTCGCTTGTGGGGCGCGTAGTCGCTATCTTCGGTGCTGGACCGATCGGGTTGATGACAGCACAATGGGCGAGCGTAATGGGTGCTGCAGAGGTTTTTCTCTTTGATATTGTTGCAGAGAAACTTGAGATTGCAAAGCGTCTTGGCTTTGACAAGGTTTTCAATAGTGCAACCGAAGAGCCGATTAAAGTCGTGAATGCTCGGACGGATGAAAAGGGTGCACATGTTTGTATTGAGGCAGCGGGCGTTCCTACTACCTATTGTGATGCCCTCGGGAGTGTTGGCCGCGGCGGGCGTGTGGTTTTACTCGGCAATCCTGCTGCGGATGTGACGTTACCGGCGGTGCTTATCTCACAATTAATGCGGCGAGAAGTATCCATCTTCGGAACGTGGAATTCCGAGTACAGCGCGGCAGGCAATGACGATGATTGGCGGACTGTGCTTCAAGCGATGGCATCTGGTGCGTTAGCACTCATGCCCCTGATCACACATAAAGTTCCGCTGGTTGATAGTGCTGACATGTTAGAGAAAATGCGAGATAAAAGTGAATTTTACGCAAAAGTCTTGATTCATCCATCGGAGGAATAGTCGTCAGTTATCGGTTATCAGTTTTCAGTGAATTTCTGTGGTGGTTGCGTTCTATTTACCTGCCACAAGCATCTCTGGACTGACGACTGATAGCTGACGACTGATAACTATAAAAATATGAAAGCGGCTATACTTGAAAGTCTTGATAATTTAAGCGTGAAAGAGGTACCCGAACCCGAAATTGAAGATGATGCCGCTTTAATGCGCGTTGAAGCCGTCAGTATATGCGGTTCTGATGTTCGTATTCTCCATCACGGTAATCCAAGAGTCAAACCTCCCACCATCATTGGTCATGAAAATTCCGGTGTCATTGTTAAAACAGGCAAAAATGTGACGCGTGTCAAAGAGGGCGATCGGGTTTCAATTGGTGCTGATGTTCCGTGCGGGCAATGTCATTGGTGCCGAGATGGACTCGGAAACAACTGCGACATCAATTACGCGATTGGTTACCAAATCCCCGGTGCCTTTGCGCAATATATGAAACTTCCGCGCCTTGTATTAGAGGAGGGGCCTGTTACACCGTTTGATACAACGCTCAGTTTTGATGAAGCGGCCCTGGCGGAACCGCTCGCGTGTGCTATCAACGGACTTGAACTCATTAACATGTCTCTTGGGAAAACCGTTGTCATCATCGGTCTTGGGCCGATCGGATGTATGATGATCGACCTTGCACGGGTTATGGGTGCTACAAAGGTTATTGGGGTACAGCGCAGCAAACTCCGAATGGAGATTGCGAAGTTTTATGAAGCGGATGTTTACATTGCTTCCGAAGAAGAAGACGTGATTGAGAGATGCAAAGCGGAAACGGGAGGCGAAGGTCCCGATATCGTCGTTACCACATGCGCTTCGGTTGAAGCACACGAACAAGCCGTTGAAATGGTAGCGCACAGGGGGTACGTTAACCTGTTTGGTGGATTGCCGAAGACTATGCGTCCGATGAGTGTCCTTTCTAATGTTATCCACTATAAAGAGTGTTTTGTCACAGGTTCACACGGCTGTGTACCACGACACCATGAGTTAGCGGTCCGGCTCCTTGAGAAAGGTTTGGTTCGCGTGAAGCCTCTCATTACACATCATTTTCCACTTATTGAGATTGACAAAGCGTTTGAGGCAATGGAATCTCGGCAGGGGATGAAGATTATGATTCATCCGCATCAGGAGGAGAAGAGCACGTAATGCACGATTTTTCACGATTTATTCGCGACATACCCGATTTTCCGAAAGCGGGTATTATATTTAAAGACATCACACCATTGGTAGGAAATGCAAATGCGTTTCATAGGGTGCTTGATGAATTTGCGCTCCGTTATAAATCTGAAACGATTGATGTTGTTGCTGGAACTGAGGCGCGGGGTTTCATTTTCGGTACTGCGCTTGCGTATCGATTCGGGGTCGGTTTTGTCCCTATCCGAAAAAAAGGCAAATTGCCTTACGATACGCATGAAGCCACTTATAATCTTGAGTACGGGAGTGATACACTTGAAATTCATCGGGACGCGTTTCCGAAACACAGCAGGGTCTTGTTATGTGATGATCTCTTAGCAACTGGAGGCACACTTTCTGCCTCGGTGGATCTCATTGAAAAATTGGGAGGTCGCATCGTGAGTATTGCTGTTTTAATTGAGTTGACCGAGCTCAATGGCAAGGAGAAGCTGCCGAACCACGATATTTTTTCGCTTATTAAATACTGAATAGGACTTACGCAAATTGTGTAAAAAAGCAATAGATTTGATCGAAAAATGCCTTGCAGTGAGCGTATTTCAGTGATTTAACCCCCTAAAGAATCAACGGTATGAATGCCTTAGGGCATTCCCCGCCCCTTGTCAGGGGACTTTAAGAGGAAATGCGTAAGTCCTAACTGAAGTTACGTGCGCCTGTAGCTCACCGGATAGAGCAGGGGCTTCCTAAGCCTCGTGTAGGGGGTTCGATTCCTCCCAGGCGCGTTTAAAATAGTTGTTAGTCTTCAGTCGTCAGTTTTCAGCCAAGAGACACTTATAGCGGGTGTCAATATTTGAAACTGCCATATGATTAGCTGACAACTGATAACTGGTAACTATTCTTTTAACAACCGATAACTGATAACCATTCTAATGTCTTAGGAGTAATTTTGGATGTACAGATTCAGTATCTGGAAAATTGTTTTAATCTTCGGGGTTTTCCTGTTTTCCGTGCTATACCTTATCCCTACCCCGGATCGTTTTTACAATCCGTTGTATGGAAATCTTCCACTCTGGATGCAGGAAAGACTCCCAGCCTTTGAAGTCGCTGAGGATAACGCTTTGAAGGTGAACCTCTCAGAAGTTGAATACCCGGAAGGGATCAACTTCCAGGATGCCACCTTTGAACTTCAGGATGTCTTCCGGGTCCACTTAAGGAAACTTGAACTTGAGGAAACGCTTGACTACGAATTTGATACCACTGAGGCGCGCGAATTTTATGTCCGCTTCCTCTCGGAGAAGGCGCGTCAAAACCCGCAAGCAACACTCAACAATTTACATTTATACGGCAGCCTCCCGACGGTCCTTCGGCGCCTCATTCCCGATAGCCGATTGAAGTTAGGGTTAGACCTTAAAGGCGGTGTTCACCTCGTGCTTGAGGTAGATTTAGAAGCCTCTAAAAGGGAACTCCTCCGTGAACATGCCCTCTCGATTCCTGAACGCCTTCGCACGGAGGATGTTTTATGCCGAGAAGTTAAACAGATAGACGGACAAGACACCCTCAACGTATTTATTGGCATCCCTTCGAGACTCCGGTCGGATGCGAATGAAAAGACGGAGTATCTGGAGAAAGCCCAACGTCTCCTCAACGAAATCGAATTCTTTGAAAATGCACAAGTTGGTGCTGAAACAGAAACGCAGTCCACATATCAGTTAACGCTCAGCGGCCCTGGGCTTCAGAAGTATAGCGATCAGGCGATTGAGCAGGTGCTGATTGTCTTGCGAAATCGTGTTGATGCATTCGGTGTTTCAGAACCCTCTATTCGGCGGGAAGCGAATCACCCGCGAATCATCGTTGAACTCCCCGGTGCTAAAGACTCCTCAAAACCATTACAAATCGTTAAGACCATGGGTAGACTCGAGTTTAAACTTGTTAAGAAATCACCGACGGGTGGAAATTTATGGAGCGGCACTTCTGATACACCGATACCCGACAGTATCCCGGAAGATAGTGAAGTCCGTTATCATTATGAAACTGGCAACTGGTATGTATTAGAGAGTCCTGTACTGCTGAGCGGCGACCGCATTAACGATGCTGGCCCCTCTACGGGTAGAACCAGTTTTGATATTGTTGTTTCTATGAGTTTTGATAGCATTGGCAGACGCAAATTCGCACAGGTCACAGGGGATCACATTGGTGAACATTTGGCGATTCTCCTTGATGGGCGAGTGCAGTCTGCACCGGTCATCCAAGATCAGATTGTGGGAAACGCCATTATTCAAGGCAATTTCACTTATGAGGAAGCGAGTTACCTGTCCAATATCCTGAAAGCCGGTGCTTTTCCGGTGGGTGTCCAGATCGCTGAGGAACGTACCGTCGGTCCCACACTCGGGCAAGAATCCATTGACGATGGTATTCTTGCTGTACTCATTGGTTTGGGTGGCGTTCTGATTTTTGTGATGATTTACTACCGTTTCTCTGGGATAATTGCTATTATCGCGCTCGTCTTTAATATGCTCATCATTCTCGGTGCGTTGGCAGGCTTCGGCGCGGCACTAACGCTTCCGGGGATTGCTGGACTTGTGCTGACGATTGGCATGTCTGTTGACGCGAATGTGCTAATTTTTGAACGTATTCGTGAGGAGTTGCGAACCGGTAAAACCGTCTGGTCGGCTATCGAAAGCGGCTATCAACGGGCGTTTATAACGATTGTAGATGCCAATCTTACGACGTTCTTTACGGCACTTGTCCTTTATCATTTCGGTACAGGTCCGATTAAAGGGTTTGCAGTAACACTCGGTATCGGTATCCTCGCGAGTATGTTCACGGCGATTGTTGTCACGCGCGAGATATACGGCTTGACAATCGGGAATAGGGACGTGGAAAAACTTAGCATTTAATGGCTGTCAGCCATCAGTTGTCAGCAGTCAGTGGAGCGTATAGTATTTATGAACGTTTTACGGCTACACGCGAGTAACTGACCGCTAATTATAGATTTTACTATAATGAAGGAGTGGTTGTCGGAGGAATAGTTGTTAGTTATCGGTTACAAGAAAGCTGCGATAGTTGTGGGGGAAACCCGCAAGCAAACACGCCGCTTTACTGAAAACTGAAAGGATTTTTTTTACGGCGTAAAAAATCCGACCGACTGCTGATAACTAATTAACTGACAACTATTGAAAAATTTGGAATTACTTAAAAATACAAACTTCGATTTTATCGGTAAATACCGGACGGGTTTTGTCGTCTCAGCGATAATTATTGTGATCGGCTTAGTTTTCCTCGTGATTCATCAAGGACCGAACTTCGGAATCGACTTTCGTGGCGGTGTTAAAATTCAAGCCAAGTTCAACAGAGCGGTCACTGAAGCCGAGCTGCAAGCCAAACTCTCTGAAATTGGTTATGAACGCGTCACGATCCAGATAGATGCCAGCAAAAACGAGGCATTCATTTCTATGGGGCATCGTCCTGAGTTTCAGCAGCAACTGATTAATATCCCGATCATGGGGGATCCCGGCGACGCTACGGCTACTGGTCTTCAAGTGAGCAGTACTGCCCAGAAAGCGCATCTATTGGAAGCAGGTGAAACCGTCCAACTCATTGACGGCAATATGCAGCAGCGCAATCAGATTATCGCTCGTGATGCTGCTGCTGAGCGTGGGGCAATTCAGTTAACATTCGCAAACCCCTTCGGCATCGACTTAAGTGAGAACGCCACTATCGAAATCCAAGCAAGTGTGGGTCGAATTCTCACAGATACCTTGCTTGAAGGCGGCAGCGGCTGGCAAGCACTCGCTGGGGGTGTCAATGTCTCTGAAGTTTTACCGAGTGTTGGGCGCGACCTTAAATTGGCGGCACTCTGGTCGGTGCTTGGTGCGGTTGCTATTTTATTGGTGTATATCTCTTGGCGATTTGAGTTCCGTTTTGCTATCGGTGCAATCGCTGCACTTGTACACGATGTACTGATCACCTTAGGCATTTTCGCCGTTCTATCAAAGGAGATTAATCTACCAACCGTCGCAGCGTTTCTCACAATTATTGGGTATTCGCTCAACGATACAATTGTCGTATTTGACCGGATTCGGGAAAATTCACAAACCTTACGCGGTACTGACTACATTACAGTTTTGAACAGGAGCATCAATCAGTCGCTGAGTCGAACCGTTATTACCTCTTTGACAACACTGTTTGTTGTTCTGGTTATCTTCGTCATCACAGGTTCGGGTGAGGAAATTAACACGTTCGCTTTGGCACTTATCGCTGGTGTATTAGTTGGTACATACTCTTCGGTATTTATCGCGAGTCCGATTCTGTACATCTGGAATCGGGGACAGCAGCCAGCGGAGGCTTAATAGCAATCAGCGATCAGTCGTCGGCAGTCAGCAAGAGTTCATTACTTCACCAGAAACCTCTTTACCGACGGCTGACAGCTGACAGCCGACAGCCATTGATATGAAAATATTGGTCTTAAGTCCTTATACAACAGGGCAAAAACATAAACCCGATAACCCGCTTCGCGGTGAAGATTGCAGTCCGCCCGAACACCTTGAGCGACGCATAAAAGAACTGTGTGGTTACAACGATGAGGGGTGGTATCACGAAAGTCGGGACTACAGTGCGCCCGCTGGCGAGATGTTCACGGGACCCATGAACACGCAGTTGCGGGAAGGCTTGAAGCAGATCCGGGAACACGCGCAGTATGGTGAGACAACGCTCGACCTGTATTTTCCATGGTATGTTTGTCGTGTTGACGGAAAAAAGCGTCCTGTTAACGAAGAAGATGTTATTGTGCCTTTCGATACTGCACCGCTGCACAATCTTGAGGTTTTAGAATTCGGTGAGAGTGGTGTTCCTGAGCAGACGGTAGATTTGATCGAGAGTTACGACCTCGTTTTTTTGCTATTGAGACCCGACGATATCCTATCGCTGCAGCGCGTTTTTGAAGTGGCACGCGCAACACCGCTGATTTTCTTGCTTGCGAAGAGTCACAAGCATGTGGTTAATGAAAATTTACCGAATCTCCACGTCGTTGAAACTGGGAGTGCTTTACAGAAAAGCCTGCGTACCACCAATTGGGCACTAAAGGGCGTTGTATTGAGACGGTTGTGTGAAGCGGCGTGTCGTGATGGCTTCGGTGTATTTGAACAAGTCAAGCAAGATCCACAGCGGTTGATTGAAATTGCACATAGTCAATAGTGTGGACTTCGTTCCGTGAAAATATTAGTTATCACCTCTTGCACAAGCGAGAAAAAACATAAAACGGCGAATCAACTCCAACCTGAAGATTTCCTTTCGGTTGAACGGCTCGCGGCGAGGTCTGCCGAACTTAAGTCTTTTAAAACTCCCGCTGCAGAGATGTACACGGGACGACAACATAGACTATTGATGGAGGGTTTAGAACAGATTCGAGCGTGCTATGGAGAAAAAGTTGTCGATTTGCACATTATTTCCGCTGGATATGGATTGCTAAGTGAGTCTGATGTTATTGTTCCCTACAACGTTACATTTCAAAATCTCAAGACAAAACAACTTTTAGCGCGTAGTGATAGCCTTCAACTCCATGAACGTGTAGAAACCTTAATTGCTGATTATGACCTCGTTTTCTTCTTATTGGGTAAAGAATATGTCCAAGCTCTACAACTGCCTTTTAAAATTCCAAGTACAATTACTCAAATTTTCTTAGCAGCTCCGAGTTGGAAGTATGTATTTTCTAACTTTTTATCGGATATCCATGTTGTTTGTGCTGGGCGTGATTTAGCTGACCAGTTTGATGGTGCTAACAATTACAACCTTAAAGGGTTTATATTCAAAAAAGTGTGTGAAGTTGTATGTCATGAGGGGTTGCAGGTCTTTGAAAAGATGAGGCAAAGCCCGCAACGGATTCCAGACATCGTACTGGCTAACAGATAAATACAACTTTGGATATTGTGGAAGGGAACCAGAAAAGATGAGTCTTCCAATGCCTGTTCCTAACGCTAGTTCACGACGCATTATCGGTGAATCCGCACCGATGCAGGTGGTTCTGCACCAAGTCGCGCAAGTCGCCCCGACAAAAGCGACTGTTCTTATTACAGGCGAAACGGGTGTTGGTAAAGATGTCATCGCACAGGCGATCCACGAGAGCAGCCCGCGTAAAGATAAACCGTTCAAGGCGGTCAACTGTGGCGCGTTTTACCAAGACCTCCTGCAAAGTGAACTCTTCGGACATGAAAAGGGGTCTTTTACTGGGGCAACAACCCAGCGACGGGGTGTGTTTGAACAAGCAAACCGTGGGACGCTCTTCTTAGACGAAGTCGGCGAGATGTCGCCCGAGGTACAGGTGAAATTTCTGCGCGTCTTAGAGACGCAAGAGTTCACACGGCTCGGGGGCGAAAGAAATATAAAAGTCGATGTCCGAATTATCGCTGCTACGAACATTGACCTCGCCACATCGGTTAGAGAAAAAAAGTTTAGACAGGATCTCTATTACCGTCTCAATCTCTTTCGTATCCAGATTCCGCCGCTTCGCGACCGACGGGAGGATATTCCGCTCTTTGTCTCTGCGTTCATCTCCGAATTAAGCGCAGAGCACGGTAAACCCATTACCGGCATAACACAGGAAGCACTCAATTATCTCCAGAATGCTGACTGGCACGGCAACGTTCGTGAACTTAGAAATGCCGTGGAAACTGCTATTATTCTCTCCACGACTGAGGAGTTACAACTTAAAGACTTCCCGGCGGATTCGGAACCTGGGCAGGGAGGCTCCTTACTTCCTGTGCAAACTTCAGGCACGCAACTCGCACCTACACGGGTGATTGACACAACCCCCAAAGAAACCGAGCTTCTTAATGTTCCAGGCGGTGCTTTACAGGTTGTTGATACCCCTACTGGTACACTCGCAACGGAAAACATAGCGATTTATAAGACGATCTTAGGACTTATCCTTTCGGCAATTCGTTTGCTTGAACCAACTGCTGTCGCGAGCGATGAGATACCGTTCCTAATCCCAGATGAAGATACCAGTTGGATGCAAATTAGTGAGGCCAATGACGCAGCGGGCGTTCTCAAAAAAGCGTTAGAAGTGCTTTCAACAATTGCCAAAGTGCTTGAGCATCGGGCGCAGGACGGGATTTTACCGATCGCTGCACCTGACGGTTCACAGGTACAAGGCGAGTATCTACCCGTGCTTGATGAAGAAGGCATCATCGGCAGGGTCGGTATGACGATGGCAGAGATTGAGCGAGCGGCTATCCAAAAGACCCTCGCCGAGGCGGGCGGCAATAAAACAGAGGCGGCGAAGATATTGGACATCGGCGTGCGAACACTACACCGCAAGCTGGATGCTTACAGACAAGAAACCGAGGTTTCGGATGATAACCTCAGTCAGGAATAGCACTTGCAATGCTGCGAAACGGTTTCAAACGGATATGAAAAACGGAAACCCAAACCTAGTTATTATTGGATTCAGATTTCCGGTTTAGAAAATGTCTGATATTTGCGCTTATCGGGCGTTTTTGAGGTGTCCCCATGTCGTTGCGAGTTTGGCTTTAGGCTCTACCGGAAAACTATCATCACCGAAGAACTCAATTTCGCCAATTTGGAAGTACGCCCCAGCCGGGTTTGATGCGGTGTCAAAAGTAACATGCCGAAAAAAGCGATACCCGGTTTTTTGAACGTCGTAATCTTCGCCTGCTTCAAAAAGGACGACTTGCAGTCGCTGATCCCAAAAGCTTTTCCCGTCGTGAGCAAAGATAGTTGTAAAATCCTCGCCGTCGTTTGACCCCTGAACTTCCCACACTGTCGGGTCCCTCGGAGGAACATCGTTCGCTGAAGATAGGGTGAAGTGTGTCAATGCGTACTGCTCTTCAAACTCAGCTGTCACGTGTAGCCCTTCTTTCGGAATGCCGCCGCCACGTCCGCAGCACCATTTGTCATTGCTGGGACCAAGACGGTTATCGAAGACGTTAAACGCAAATTCACCGCCCGCGAATCCGGGTTCATCGTTGGCTGAGAAAATGGCGTTGTAACCCTCATCTGCTTCCGGTTCACCATCGTCTTCTGGGTCGGTGAGGTCACCTCCGAGCAGTGACTCTGTTCCGGTTCCCAAGACTTCCTCCGCCTGTGCTATGTCGCTCGTGCCGATAACACAATAGGCCATCATCAACACAAATCCTACGAATACCAACATACTTTTCATGCTATTCAATCTCCTAAAGAAACGAAACTCACTTTTATGTGAGTTTCGCACTTCTTTCATTACTTTAAAATATATAGATAGAATAACACATACACAACCCGATTTTCAAGGAAATGAACAGAATCTTTCAAGGGATTGCACACCAAATACCGTTCAGTCGAGACGTTAGGGTAGGGTGCTGTAAAAAATCGCATTGAAGAGCAGTTTAAAGGTCCCCTGAGATTGTCCTCGATGCTGCGGTTTGAAACCGAAAAGAATGACGTTTCCATCACCTAAGGGGACTTCCAACAACGCAGCTTTCTGACGAATCCGTTTCTCTCCTTCGAGCCAACCGCTCATCAAGGGATTGAACTCAGGATATGTCGCGATAACGTTCGCGCCACCGCGTCCGGCTTCAAACACTGGACCTGATTTAAAGAAGATAGCCATCTCTGGGTCTAATCCGTGTCCGATAGGGTGCTTCGTGTCTATGCGAACCCGTAGCAATGAGCCGGGACAGAAAAACGAATCTTCCTTCGGTTGATTTTCTTTCGCCACCACATTGACGATGCCCTTTTCACCAAACCCGAAGTACTTCAAAGGGAGTTCTGTCGAACGATTCAAGCAGATAAGCGTGCCGCCGTCTTCCACGAACATTCGCAAATTCGCCAACCCTTCCGTGCCGATTCCACCGACGTACTCCGGCGGCAATTTCCCTGTTGCATGCCCGTTAAGAATACCGGAGGCACCAAAATCCGGCAGAATTATTGCATCGTAACGCGTCGCCAAATCCCCGGCACGTATTTCCGCATTCGTGAGGCTGCTGTAATCGAATTCGTGGGTATCCAAAACCCAGCGCGTCCACCCTTCGTCCATATTTGCGGTCCACGGTTTGTATAGACCCAGACGCGGTGCCTTCACGCTTGCGGATCTGCGACTCGACGCTTCTTCATCGATAGCGGTGTCAGCATAGATGTGGATACCGAATTCCGATGCGATGGCTTCCATCGCCTCTCTCTCTTGTAAGGGAGGTTCTGCCGTTTTAATCAGGATAGTCCCACGTGGAAACGTTTTACCGGCGAGTTCTATATCCCTTTGTGCCGAGTAGAGCGTATATTTCGGGCTGTTGTCTGCCAATCTTGAATTGAACAGGCGATTGAGAACAATCGCTTCTATGTTCGTACGATTTTCAAACAGATAACCCGTCGGTTCAGAAGCACCGGTTAGCGTTCCTTCCATTTGTGATAGTTCGGAAAGTTTCGTTAAATCCGCTTCAAAGGGATGCACGACCGCTATTGTTCTGACCCCCATCTGTAGCGGCAGTGTCCAACCCGCAATGTCATAAGGACGTTCAGGTGGTGATTCCGGCGAAGGACGACGTTCCGGGTAGCGTTGCACCTCAAGCAGATCCTTCGCATGTGCCCGAAACGGTTGGGACATCGAGACAACGTAGGTTTCCGCGGGGTATTCCACGCCATCAGCAGTAAACGGCGCGTTCGCCTGATGAATCTCCACCCCGCCGCGTTTTAAAATGTCTAACATCTTAAGCGTTGTGTGGATGTCGCGTTGTTGGGTTGGGATGAGGAAGGCACGTGGTGGTTCATCTCTCCCTTTCGCTATCGCGTTGCGTCCCATCTTGTAAAAGTTTGTCTTCAGTGTCACCCGATGCTCGGCAACGAAAGAAAGAATTGACAGTGCTGCTGCCTTCTCATATTCTACGATGTCTCGCAACCGCCACCAACCGCCTGGCCAAGGTTCTGGGAAATTCGTGCGGAGTGCGTATTTATCCAGCCCGCGTCGGTATCCTTTTAAAGTATGATGCGGTTGGAAAATAGGCGTTGCGATCTCTACGCGTGCTGCTTCTGTCAAGATACCTACCATGTTGTGGCGATATGGCACCGTACGAAATCCGCCGTGCCACCATGTATCGTAGACGGCACTTGAAAGCACGCCTGTAAACCCATCACTTGTTAAATCGAAGGCGAGTTGTGCACCAATGAGTGAAAGCGTCCGTTGTAAAAGTGGTGGAATATTCGGGTTAACCGGCTCGAAATAGGGTGGTATCACAAACCGAGGTCCGCGGTAACTCATCTCGTGCACATCATAGACGACCTCTGGAAACCACTCCTCATAAAGCACTCGCGTTAGCAGCTGCGTTTCTATCTGTGTCAACATAAACCAATCGCGATTATTATCGTGTCCGGTGTATTTATGATACAGCCATGGGATTTCTGATCCTTCGTAGGGGGTGCGAACAGTGCTGTTATACCAATCCACCACGATGTTTAAACCGTCAGGATTCGCCGAAGGGATGAGCAGAATTATTACGTTTTCAAGAATCTCTTTAATTTGCGGTGTCTCGGTGGTTGCAAGTTGATAGGCGAACTCCATTGACATCTGCGAAGAGGCGATCTCTGTAGAATGCAGATTACAATTAATCAATACAACCGCTTTACCTTCTTCCGCGAGCGCGTCCAATTCGGTTGTGCCGTTTTCTACTGCCAGTTCACTCGGAAGTGCTATTTGTTTTTGAATTTGCTGATAGCGTGCCAAATTCTCTAAGTTCTCTGGCGCAGAAATCAACAGCATCAGTAAATCGTTTCCCTCTGTGGTTTTTCCAAGTTCTTCCAGCAAAATCCGATCTGAATTCGCTGCCACGTGCCGCATATAATCAGAGACTGTCTGCCATCCTGCTACCTGATAATCTGAACCGACCTGAAATCCGAGTACTTCTTCAGGAGGTGTTAACTGCGCGTGTACTTGTCCATGCAGCAACACGGCACACGCCAGTAACGCACTGAGTATACGCCATAGTATTGTCGTATCGGGCTTCTGAGCGTCTATTTTTTCAGATGTTTGGTTCGGATAAAAAAAGCCAGAAATTTTCATGAGAGATTCCTTTCCATAGGCGCGTGCCACTTAATCTTCGCTGTTCTTTAGTTTGTTGAAATGTTTGTATCGCGTGTATAACACGATACACCTGCAATCAAATCTGTTTGAAAATCTTACCAAAAACTTAGTTTGACCCAAGTTTAAAGACTTAGGATTGCTAAAAAAATCTATTCAAGAACCGTGCAAGACATAATATCATGAATATTTCTCGTATTCAAGTTTTCGGTTGCGGATAGAAATCCAGTCAAGTCGCACAACCCGTATAAATATCTTTCTTTTTCAAATTTTTCAAGGAATTCATCAATGATATCCTGAGATTTTATTTTCTCAAGGCAAAGAAAAAAGAAGTGCGGTTTTAGTGAGATGTCTCACGCCAATTTGTCGAGGTATTTTCAAGAAGGCGCAAGCGGTGTGTTGATTTCCTCGGACAACTGATAGCTGAATCGCTCTGGTTTTGCCTGATATACACTTGACATTTTCCTAATTTTGTGGTATTGTTATAGAGGAAGTATTTTTAGAGTCACGACGTGCCGTAGCACACGGCTGCATTAGACACTTATTGAAAAAAATAATTGTCGGGAGGGGAAGGGAATATAATGAAAAGGGTTGTGATTATTCCACTTGTTGTCCTATTATTGGTGGGTATTGGTTGTGAGACGAAACAGAAAGGTCCGAGCAACTTATCTGTAGGCAGAAGTAAATTGATTGACAGCGGTAACGCCTTGGAAGCTGTTGAACATCTCGAAAAAGCGGAAGCGGAAGAGGTTAATAAACTTGAGCCACGCGCCCTACTCGTTATTGCCTATTCTCACGGGCTTTCTACGGGGAGTGCAAGTAGCCACGGCGTTGAAGCCAAGTTTAAAAATCAGCGGAGTCAACGGATACAAGAACTCACTGAGGCTGAGATAAAGCAAATCCTACAAATTCTCAGCACACCGTCGCGAGTACAGAAAGATGGCTTACGGGCCCTTGTAGACAAGGGGCCTGAAGTGTCGGTGATTATTCTCGACAGTCTCATCAAAGGAAGATATCCGGCACTTCATGCAAATTTTGCGGAAATGCTGATTCAGATAGGTTCTGACGGTCTTGATTTGGTTTTGGCGAAGCTGACTGATGAAACGACACCCCCTGCTGTTAAGGTTAAACTCGTGCAGGTCCTTGCGGGGATCGGCGATGCGAAAGCCATAGATGCGTTAAAAACGCTTCAAAGTGGAACGGGTGAAGCTGCTTTGGCAATGGAGATTAACACGACACTTTACCAACTTGGTGAGAATTCGTATAAGAAGGACATCATCGCGGGTTTAACACATAGCGATGTTGCTGTCCGACGTGCCGCTGCAAAAGCGATGAGCGATATCAGTGATGTATCACCGAAGACCCTCATTTCGGGGTTAAAAGATACAGATTCTGAAGTCGTTGCCTCACTTATAAAGGCGCTTGAAATCCATAGAGATGCTGACGCTGTTGATGCGCTCGTAAGTATTCTTACTGGTGAACTGAGCAAAGATCCGAAGCAGGCAGCGATTAATACGCTCGATGTTTATGGGCAAAACAAACTGGCAAGAGGCTTGGCAAAACGTATTACAATGCTCCTCATTGGCGGGACCGTTAGCGAGGCAGACAATCGACTTCACCTTGTTCAACTTCTGAAGCGCGAGCCGTTTGTGAAGCAGATTCAGGTAACCGAATTGTACGACAATCTTGAGTTCAAGCTTTATGAATACCATATGGAAAAGGAACAGAGCGAGCTCGTCAGAACGTCGCTGAAACAACTCCTTGATGCGCTTCAGTAGTGTTGGCGTTCTGTTTCCATAAAGCAGTTTGTTAATTCTTGACATAAAAATGTATTTATTTTAGAATATTCGTTACATCAGTACTTGCCCAGATCTGTAATCCCTATTTGGTAGGTATCATATACGTCGCGATGTGTGGAACCTGCAGCTTCATCCTAAATTGGTGTTACCGAGCGATGCTGAGAAGTGCTACATCGGCTTTCTTTTTATTTTCTTGCAAGTTGCGTGCTATTAAACGGTACGTCTTATCTTCATGGAAAGTACATAGGGCACAGCCGGGTAAGTCTAATCGAGATTTCAGGAGGAGAAGATAAACGGAACATGAAAAAAGTTTTGTTGATATTACTACTTATAGGAGTTGTGAGTATCGGATGTGAGCCGGAGCAGGTCATTACCCAACTTGAAGTGGGCAGGGGTAAGTTGTTCGCTGGACTCGCACTGGAGGCAGTCCAACACCTTGAGAACGCTGAGCGCGAAGAGGAAAATAAGGTTGAGCCTCGTGCACTCCTGATCCTTGCTTATAGTAACGCCATTTCAACAGGCGCAGCAAGAACACATAATGTAGAAGCTAGATACCAAAGCGAACGTGATCGCCGCGTCGGTGAATTGGGCGAATATGAGATGAAAAGAATCCTGCAGGTCCTTGGGGAACGGCATAGGGTTCAGAAAGATGCCATACAAGTCCTCATTGATAGAGGGGCTCCCGTTGTGCCTTTCGTTTTGGAGGACCTCGTTAAAAACCGGTATCGCGCAGTCCACGGCGACTTCATTCAAATCTTAACCGGAATCGGCAGCGCGGGCATTACCGAGATCCTCAAGACAGCTGGTGACAGCAGTACACCACCTGCTGTGAAGATTCAGCTCATCCGTATCGTCGGGAGTATTGGGGATACATCTGCCATTTCAGGGTTAGAGACACTCCGTAATGCAACCTCTGATGAAGGGGTGAAGATGGAAGTTAACACTGCGCTCTATATGCTCGGAAACGAAGGCGCCGAAGCAAATATCGTTGAAGGGTTAGGCGATGATAACCCCGTTGTACGACGCGCTGCTGCAAAGTCTATGATGTTCCTCAAGGAACACCCAACTGACAAGCTGATTGCTGCGCTTGATGATTCCGATGACACCGTGCGTATGGACATCGCCAAGGCACTACAGAAATATCCTGACGCGGGTGCTGTTGATGGCCTCGTCGCAATCCTAACTAACGGCTCCAGCCTCAATACGAAGCAGGCTGCTATTGATACTTTGAACCATTACGCTGAAAACGGGCTCGCTGATGGATTAGCTGGACGTTTAATCGTCTTGTTAGCCAATCCTGAAGTCGCTAACCATGAAGATAGGCTCCGTATCGTTCAACTTCTTAAGAAACCTGCTTTAGTAAAACAGATTCAGGAGGCTGACCAGTACGATAATCTGCCCCATAAGCTTGACGTTTATTTCAGGGAGACCGAGACCAACGATATGGTGAAAGATGCGCTTAATGAGCTCCTCCTTGTTCTTGAGTAGATGGACTGCAGCCCGAGATTGACGGTTTTCTCTGTTTCTCACGTTTATGATAGATGGGTGCATCGGCTGTCAGGTGCCTTTCGGTCAATTGCTAAGTGGGGTGCTGAAACTTCATTAGTTCCCGGGCAGTGGAGGGAGAGTAACAACTATGCAGAGGTATCCAACGGGTATCAAAATTACCAAAGTCGAGCAGGTTACGGTCGAAATTGATCAACCGGCTATCGGTTGTAACTCTGGTGCTACTGAGATTATTCAACCTGATCCGAATGGTAAATGGAACGAACGCATTATCCGCATCTATACCAACGACGGTACACTCGGTTGGGGAGCTGGTAGTTGGGGAACAACAACCGCTGAAAATGCTGAAGGTGTGCTCAATCGAAATCCGTTTGACCTCTTAAATCCTAAAGACGGCGTTGTTGAGGAATTTCGAGGACTTGAAAGTGCCCTCTGGGATACGATCGGAAAAATCCTTGAAAAGCCTGTCTATCAACTCATCGGTAACGATGTTTTTTTTAACGGGTTGCCTGCCTACGATAGTACCATCTATTTCAACGATCTCCTGTATGAGACGAAAGTTGAAGGGCTCAAACGCATTGAAAATGATGTCAAAAGCAGTCTCGCTAATGGGTTTACCGCATGCAAAATGAAAATGGGACGCGGAAACCATCTCATGGAACGTAAGGCGGGACTGCAACGAGACATAGAACTCGTCCAACTTGCGCGTAGCACTGCAGGAGAAGGTTTCAATATTCTCGTCGATGCAAACAACGCTTATACCTACGATGAAGTTATTACTTTCCTGAACGAGACGAGCGATTGTGATGTCTTTTGGATAGAAGAGATGTTTGAGGAAGAGGTTGAATTGTACCGCAACCTCAAAACCTTCATCCAAGAAAAAGGCTTGAAAACACTCATTGCTGATGGCGAGACTCGAACGCGCGATCCGCTTGAATTCTACGATCCCTTCTTTGAAGCCGGTGTTATTGATGTCATCCAGCACGATATGAAAGGACTCGGCGTTACGGGTTGGCGACGACTTGCTGCTATGGCTGCCGCACACAATGTCCAATGTGCGCCCCATAACTGGGGTTCTTTACTTGGTTTCTACCTTAGTCTCCAATTCGGCAAAACGATTCCCCATTTCCTCTACGGCGAAGTCGCAACCCTCACAAGCGATGTAATTGATACTTCTAACTATACCTTCACCGGTGGAGCGTTCACCGTACCGGATACCCCAGGGCTGGGGTTGGAACTCAATGAAGATGTGTACGATGACCGCTACGCCGGAAAAGAAGATTGGCAGATCGGCTAATTCTTTCTTTACCTCATTCTAATCATATAGGTACGGCTTCCCAACCGAACCAGATGTGTCCCTCCCTGTTTTTCCTGACAAATCGGCTATTATGTGGTATAATTAAGACAATTGGTAAGCGTGCTGTATTTTACACCGAACTTCTAACCTAACTGTGTAGCTCCATGAAATAGATTTTCGTCGGGATCAGCAGAGGTGTAGACAGCTCCGTCACTGCTTGTAGTGGTATATGAAACAGGAAAAAGGAGAAACGTATCATGTATATCAAAAGATTTGCGTGTTTAATTTTGTCTTGTTTTATCTTGACATCTTTTTATTTTCCTAAAGTTCTGGCACAGGATATAGAAGTCAGTGATCTCGAATCGAGAAGTGTTGTTGGCGATTACGTTGTCGGCGAGGAGGGGCTTGAGATCGGCAGCGTCTATCTCATTGACAGGGATTATTTCGTCAAGGATATGTCAAAAGAGTTAGAAGGCGCAATATTTATCATGACGGCAATGGACGATGAAGGCTCTAAGGGTGAGGATTTCATCACTTTTAGCGTTAAGGTTCCTGTAGTCGTTTGGCTAGCGACTGACAAAAGATGGGGGAATCCGCCAGAATGGGCTTCAGATGATGAAGGATGGGCAGAGCAGCCTGATTATTTAGTCCAAACCAATGAGGAGGATACGAATATTTTCGTCCTTCGGAACAAGGAGTTTCCCGCAGGTGACATATCTCTCGGTGGTAACAACGATGCTCCTGCGAACTTGGCTCCCATGTACTGGGTATTTCTAACGCCTGGTAGCGGAGCGGCTGCTGTGGAGGCAACGGACAAGCTCACGACGACATGGGGCGAATTAAAGAGCAACCCCTAAAAAACGACTTTCAGTTCGTAGTAGGCGATGTATCGCCCGTCAGTTACCAACTTTTAGGTACAACCGATGCGTGAAAGAAAAAAAATTCTCGTCGCAATGAGCGGTGGCGTAGATAGCTCCGTCACCGCTGCCATGATGGTAGACGCAGGCTATGATGTCACCGGGATCACGATGCGTCTCGGCGCGCCCGATACCATTGAAGTAGACCCAGAGCGTCCCAACTGCTGTTCGCTTGAAGGCATTGAGGATGCACGCCGCGTCGCCACGCAACTTGGTATCCCTTTCTACGGCGTGAATTACGAGGACGCTTTCCGCGAACAGATTATCGACTATTTCGTGGAGGAGTACCTCGTCGGCAGAACACCCAGTCCTTGCATGGTATGTAACCGGGAACTGAAGTTTGGGAGACTCCTCGATCTCGCCAAAACGCTGGAGTGCAATGCCATTGCCACGGGACATTATGCCCGTATTGAACAGCATCCAGAGACAGGACGTTACCTCTTACGCAAAGCACTTGATATCAGCAAAGACCAGTCCTATTTCCTCGCTGGGCTTACACAGGCGCAATTGCGCTGCGCCGTGATGCCCCTCGGTGAATACACGAAAGCCGAGGTCCGGGACCTTGCTCGCAAATATCAATTACGCACGGCTGAAAAAATTGAGAGCCAAGAACTCTGCTTTGTTGCTGATACCAACTATAGGCGGTTTTTGCAAGATAGGGTGCCTGAGAAGATTCAGGGTGGCGATATTGTTGATGAAGAGGGTAATGTTCTCGGTCAGCATGACGGTGTGCCGTTTTATACCGTCGGGCAGCGACGTGGATTGGGGATAGCCGTCGGCAAGCCACTCTATGTGACGCAGCTTGATGCCATGAAGAATACCGTCGTTGTTGGCGAATCCGATGCACTTCTTGAGGACACGATGCACGTTGAACGTATTAACCTAATTGCCATTGAGAAATTGACAGAACCGATCCGTGCGCACGTCAAAATCCGATCCCGTGACGATGGCGGTCCCGCGACAATCTCTCCTATCAGCGACACAGAGGCAGTCGTGAAGTTTGACGAACCGCGCCGTGCTATTACCCCCGGACAAGCCACCGTCTTTTACGATGGCGAATACGTCCTCGGCGGCGGTTGGATTGTAGGTAGTTAACAGGTGTCGGTTATCGGTTAATCACCTTGTGGCAGGTATGTTTGTGGTTACTGCTATAGGCACCGTTACTATAATGAAGTTTGGAATCAATTGGACCCTCCTAAACAGTCTGGAGTTATATCCTTATCGTCAGGGTATTTGGCTTTTCTGTAGGAGCAACCTCTGGTCGCGATTTCTTTTTTAAAGCGATACTACGGTGTAAACAAGAAGATTCCGCAAATGCAAACTACATTTACCCCCGAAAATTTTGAAAAAGCGTTCAAGCCATATCGGATAAAATGGGGCATCACTTATCTAATTGTCATGTGCCCAATGTTTATCATTATTCTTTGTGTTAGCATGCCTAATTGGCATTTTTCGCAGTGGCTTATTTCCCTAATTATGGACACAGGTGCGATCTTTGATGGCAGAACGCTTTATCATGGTATGTTTGCTATAGGGGCAAACATCGCTAATATTATCGGTGTCGGTATCAATGTGGCTGGAGTCTTTGCTGTGGGTATCAATGTTTGTGGGATTGTTGCTATTGGTGGAAACGCTGTAGGTGTTATTGCTATCGGTACAAACACTGGTGGTGTTGTCGCTATCGGTACAAACGCTCTCGGTGTTATCGCTATCGGATTAGGAGGCTGGGGCTATGGTATCTATGCACTTTCACATACACAAAGGTTCAAAGGCAAACACCTGTTAGCACCGCACCGACAGGATGCCAAAGCGGTTGCCTTCTTTGCACGGTTGCTCCCAAAGTTGGTTGAATCAGGTTGGCAGGATAAAAGCGATAATATTCAATAAATGGAAGCAAAACTCCTCTGCCTTCTCGGTCCCACAGCAGTCGGCAAAACAGAGATAGCCATTCAACTCGCACGATGTCTCAATGCGGAGATTATCTCCGTCGATTCTCGACAAATCTATCGACAGATGGACATCGGCACCGCCAAACCTACCCCTGAAGAACAGCAAGCAGCACGCCATCATCTCATAGATTGCGTAGACATTTCCCAACCCTTCTCCGTTGCCGATTATCAATCCCTTGCAGATACAGCGATCACCGACATCCAAGACAGAGGCAAACGGGTGTTGCTTGTCGGTGGTGCCGGTCTCTACTTTCGAGCGGTTGTCGATGGTTTATTTGAGGGACCGGGTGCGGATCCTTTGCTCCGAAAACGGCTGGAAACGGAAGCGGCGCAGTTAGGTGTTGATGCACTCCACAATCGACTCCGTGCCTGCGATCCAGAATCTGCCGACCGGATTCACCCGAACAACATCGTCCGTGTTATCCGTGCCTTGGAAGTTTATGAATTGACAGGCACTCCTATGTCCGAACGCCAGCAGCAATGGCACCCCGAAAAACAGCGGTATCCGTTCATCGCTTTCGGGCTCACGATGCCGCGTGTGCTACTTTATCGTCGTATTGAACAGCGTGTAGATATGATGCTTGCCAATGGGTTGATAGCAGAGGTCGAGTCATTGTTAGCGGAAGGTTATGCGCGTGATACAATCGCACTCCAAAGTTTCGGCTATAGAGAACTGATCGCGTATCTGGATGGGGATTGCACGTATATGGAAGCAGTTTCTCAACTAAAACAGAACACCCGTCGGTTTGCCAAGAGGCAGTTGACGTGGTTCCGTAAAGATACACGTATTGCGTGGTTGGATCGAGAGTCAATGCCGGATATTGTTACACATCTGTTAGAGAAAATTCGGGATATATAGTAGGTTGCGGTTATTGGTTATCGGATACTGAAAACTGAATTCTCTGTTGATTTCCTTGACCAGATGTAATACAATATTTTGTTGATACACTTCGCGGGAAGGAGCGGAAAATGAGACGTTTTTGGACGCAGGGTCCTGTCAACGCGCGAGAGCACTACGTTGTTTCACGTTCTGACGAGATCGCCGATTACATCAAACGTGTTGAAGAAGGTAGGTATATCGTTTTATTTGCGCCGCGCCAAACCGGCAAAACGACTTTCTTTCAAGATGCCTTAGCATCACTTGTCGCCGGTTCAGCGTCAGTTAAGCAGACGATGGACTACTTTCCAATTCAACTGAACTTTGATGTGTATAAAAACCTTGATTTAGCTACGTTCTATGGTCACCTCTATGAACAGATGCGCGAAGAGATAGCAGCCGTTTTCCAAGAACGCGGATGTGTCCCCTCTGAAACTTTACGCGGATTTTTGGAAGAGACAACTTTAACAAATCATCTTTCGATGATGACATTTTTTAAAGGGTTTGCACGTTTTCTGGACGCTGAATATGATGGTCAGCAAGTTGTCCTCGTCGTTGATGAATTTGATGGTATCCCGCAGGTTGCGTTGAGTGATTTTCTTCATACGCTCCGTCATATCTATATTTCCGGTAAGCCTCGGTGCCCACACAGTGTCGGCATCATCGGGGTCAAAAGTATTGCCCAGCTCAACTATGACCGATCTATCTCTCCCTTTAATATCCAAGACGAGTTCCATCTGCCCAACTTTACCCTCGAACAGGTGCAGGAGCTGCTTGGGCAATATACTGAAGAAGTCGGGCAAATTTTCGTCCCAGAAGTTATAGCATCTATCCATAAGCAGACTGCCGGGCAACCTGTCCTCGTCAACCGATTTGCGCAGATCCTTACAGAGGAACTGGATATTCCGAAAACAGAACCGATTACGATGTTACACTTTTCAGAGGCTCATACACAACTTCTACATGATCGAAACACCAATATTGAGCATCTCACAACCAATATTCGTAAGAATCCGCGTTTTGAAAGTGTCCTGATGCGAATTATGGAACGTGATGAAGGTGTGGACTTCAACATGGACGATGACATTATTAATGAACTGGCGACTTATGGGGTTATCAAAAAATCTACTGATGGGATGTGTGAGATTCTAAATCCGATTTATCTCTATCGCATCATGAGAACCTTTAAACCGATAGTGAATGGTTTAGAAGATCAATACCTTTCCGGAGGCGGCGAGGAGGGATTTCTCAATTATATCACACCTACTGGATATATTGAAATGAAGGCTTTACTGGATAACTTTCGAGATTTTATTGCCCGTGCTGGCTTCAAGATTCTGCAAGTGCCGGATACGCCCCAGGAGTCCGTTGGCAGGCATCTGCTGCTCGCTTATCTTGACCAGTTTGTTAAACTGATAGGTGGGTTTATGCATATTGAGGTGCAAACCGGCAGAGGCAGGATGGACATTATCATCACTCACAACCAACAGAAGTACATCATTGAAACAAAAATTTGGAGAGGTGTGGGTCGTTATCAGGCGGGTAAAAAGCAGCTTGTAACATATCTTCGATCTGAAGGCGTAATAGAAGGGTACTACATCGTCTTCGATCATCGCGAAAGCCCGGAACCACGCGTAGAGACAGAAACGATAGAAGGTTTGACAATTCGGAGTTATGTTATTCCTGTGATACAAGAACCACCTTC
>CAZGAW010000080.1:0-24071 GCA_964523645.1 uncultured bacterium
TGCAACAAAAATGCCCGCAACACGCGGCACTGTGTGGAACAGCGCGGGAGCAGGCACTAAGCGATTCCATCCGACGTTTGATGGCTGGGAAGAACTATCTATTGCAAAAAACTTAACGGAGAATAAGTGGGGGGGGGTAGACCTTACCTTGACTAACTGAACGCACAGAAGGACACACAATCGGGGAAATACCGGACGTGCAAACTGAAACTTGAGATAGGAAACTTACAATGTGCTTCTTCATGTATGTTGCCTTAAAAAGGTGTGATCGTTCGATCAGTCAGTGATTCCTAATTTTTGAAAATATTATACACAAAAATGAGAATAAAGTCAATTTTTTTCACGATGGTGAAGAAAAAGACTATTGCGGGTATCAACCGCCTCCATCTCTATATCAATGAAATCGGTGCGTGTTCGTCAAGCAAACCTCTCAAAATGTATGCTTTGTCAAGGATTTCGTGACTTTCAAAGTTGTGGAATTCAAACAGGCGTGGCAACTTCTCATAGAGTTCTGGTAATTCCAGAATCTCTACAATCTGTTCTTGGATCCATTTGTCGTAAGCAATGGGGTAGGTGCGTCGGGCGATGAAGAGTGCTTGTAGGAACTCACGGAAGGCATCGTAAAACCGATTGAAACACTGGAAATGAAGTCGGCGTTCGATATAGAGGGGAATGTGGTCGAGATTATTGAGGCAATACTTCCGCACCATGGATAACCGATCGTGGCGTAGGGTTTCAGCGTAGTAGGGTAACCACTTTGCCTTGAGTTCATCGAAGTAATCGCCTTTCTGATGGAGCGGGACACTGTAGACTAAGTAGTTGCCAATGACGAGTTCAAATTCGTCGGGTCCACCGACCCAAGCGTGTTCCGTCGGCGTGAAGTGTCCATCGCTGAATTCCAGATCGACGTGCGCATATTTCCCAACGGCAGCGAGTTTTTGAAAAACAGAGTCAGTTGTATAAAATCCGTCCCATACTTTCTGAATGTCTGTCTGTGCTGTGGACATGGCTTCGGGTCTACCAAGGGCAAGAATGTCCAGGCAGCTGTCTCGACTTGCCTTGCCGCGGGCACATGAACAGATTAAGCAGACTGCCTCAATTTCTGGGATCGCAGTGAAGAACTCGACAACTGCTTCAGCAGCGTGTTGATGTTCAGGGGTTGGATATTTGGGATGGAGATTCATAACTATTGGTGTGCTCGTGAATCCGTTGGCGTTCGCGATTGACATCCGGGTCTGCGCGGCGCGGGATACCTGTGATTGCATCGACGGATTCATCTGCCTTAAAGCGGAGGTAGAGTTTTTGAGATTTGGCGGCGAGTGAAGGATTCTTGAGGGCGCGGTAGCAGCGCATCATGTTGTAATGTGCATCCAAATCTTCTGGGTCGACGCTCAGCGTCTTCTGGAATTCAGATAGCGCGGTTTCGTAGTTGCGCTTCAAGAAGTGCATGCGTCCAAGTTTATTTCGGACACGGGTATCGCGCGGGAATTGCGAGGCGGCGTGCTGGAGATGCTCAATCGCTGTATCGTAATTGCCGTGCGTCTCTTGAACGAGTGCGTAAAAATAGTGGACCTTCGCGCGATGCGGGTTTTCAGGGGGCAATGTTCTCTGAATTTCAAATGCCTTTTCAAGCATCGCTTCTGCGCCTTGCATATCTCCTTCTTGGATCCTGGCTCTTGCCACGTTTACCCATCCATCGAGGTATGTCGGCTCTATCTCGGTTACCTTCAGGAATGCGGTTTCTGCGGCTTTCAAATCGCCTTGTAGGAGTAACCCGATGCCATAGTCGTTCCACCGTTCGCGCGTATTTTCAGGTTGAGTGGACATAGAAGCTGCGTCTCTTGCTTCGGCTGATGGCACAGGGACTGTGCCTGCTACTTTTAAGGTTGCTTTCGTGGATGCCATTTCAATAATTGGTAGATTTGGGATTGCTTTGATCTTTCCTGCGACATCTGAGGTGTCACCTGTCCAGACCCACTTACCATCATCGTAGCCTTTATCTACTTGAAAGTCTGTGTCTTCGGGATCGCGCACACCCGCATAAGCCCACTGTGTATGCCACCAGTTGAATTTGCGATAGTTGAGTTTCGCTTCCACCGTCAGGAGATTTCCACAATCCGTTGGGATTTCGAGTCGGTATCGAGCGGTATCGGCGGCACCCGGCGGGATTGTGTTTGAGTAAAGCACGGTTCGGGCTGCCCAAGCGTTTCGTTTGTTAATGAGGTTTCCGTGTGCATCCAGCATATACGCGCGGTAAAAGTGCGCGCCTGGATCGACGGGTCCGTTTCCATCGGGTGCAGCGATCCTGCCGTTCCAAAAGACGATTTTTCCGTTTTCATCGGTGGCTTTCACTTCCAACCAGATGTCAAACGCATCGATCGTGCCAGCGGGGAAACGGTGTCCGACACCCCGTGTGCGGACGACCACATCAACGCGTGTATCCTCACCTCGGACAACTTCAGTGCCGTCACGTGGAATCGGTGTGCCGTCTGCGAAGAGATCCAGTGTTACCGCGTCATCTTGTAAAAATTCTGTCACGGCTTTAAGTTGATCGGGGTGTTGATTCACAAAAGGCAGTGCTGTGTTCGCGGCAGGGAATCGGTGGTTATGGACCTTGCCGTCGATATTTCCCGCATCTGTAGAGTCAACGAGTGGCATGTGACAATCGACGCACTTCTTGGCGGTTTCGGGATAATAGAAGGACAACGCCCCTTGATGAGAAACCCCGCTTTTCTGCCACTGATCATAGTCGTTGAAGCCGCGTATCCATCGGAAATTGTTAACGGGTTCGTCGAGATGCACTTTATGGCAAGTTGAACAGAATTCGGCGGTGTTTTCACGATGGAACGGTTTGAGGAAACTCTTTTTATGAGGTTCCGGATCAAGGCGGATGAGGTAATTATGCAAATTGCGGATAATGGGGTTTTCGCTGGCAGCAATGTCGTGGAGTGGTGGGTATTTAATCACGTATCCGCTGTTGCCCATTGTATCTTTGACTTTTTCAATAGAGTGGCACGCCGTGCAGGCGAGTCCGGCTTGCGCCGCAGGGGTATGGAGGTTTTCACGGATAGGTCTGTCCATCACACCGTTGAGTAGGATTGCTGGATCGTGGCATCCCCCGCACCACTTGGAAGGTTGAATGCCGTTGACCTCCTGCATATAGATAATTGACTTGCGATACCATTGGTTGTTAAAAGAAGAGAAATGGTGAGCGGATTCGTTCCACTGCCGATAGATGTCTGGATGACATCCCTTGGTAGCGCAGGTCTCCGATGTGAGAAAGAAATCCGTTGGAATCAGCGCGCCCGTCTCTGTTTTGACGGATGCGGGGAAGAAATGACCGGTTGTGCCACCGCCTTCTTCATACATACTCGTCGGTGGTAGTGCTGGGTTTTCGACGAGGTAGGTTTCAGTCGGGAGGTAGCGTTGGGTGAGTTTCGCACCTATTGGGAAGGTGACAACCACCACCAGCACACCGATACTTATTTTTTTCAACAGCGGTGTGAGGAGTTCCTTATTTTTTAATAGGTGGATGCAGTAAAGAATACTTCCAGTACTTATACTGACGATATGCGTGATGAGTAGCCACCGATAGGGGGTTGTTGCGCCGACAATCATCAGGTAGCCGCCGCTGATGATGCCAATGATTATTCCAATACCTCCAATTTGTCCGAGTGTTGAAACTTGCTTCTTCTGAATATGGGTCTGCAAGTTACGCCTTAAATATTGGTAGGTGTAAATACTGAATGGAATTATTAAAACGACACCGAGTCCAATATGGAACAGAACGTTGAAGATGTAAAAGAGCGTCGGTTCGCCGAAGCTAAACAGATACGCGCTGTTTATGAGTAGAATGAGGAAGGCGCAGAAGAAAATTTTTCGCATCTTTTAAGTATACTATCACTGTTTGATTGAGAAATTAGTTCCTTATAAGGTCTATGGGGTGTGAGCGTAGTTCCCCATACCATTTGAGAAATCTTGCCTTGGATAATTTCTTATCTAACGCTTGCACGTGGATTGTGGCATTTTCAGGAATTTCGATAGTGAGTGTTTCTGGTGGTATATTACGGTTCACTATGAAGTTCTGTGTTTCTATTGTCGTCCGACTGACAAGGTGTTCCTCGCCGTCCGAGTCAATCCAGAAGCCTTCTGATACGCCGCTTTTGACAAACCATGCTTCTTCCCCATGCAACTCGTAGGAGAGCATGACACGTCTGACGGAGGGTGTCCCTTTCTTAATTATTCCATCTGGAGAATTTCTTTTACGAGGGAATCGGTTTTCATACTTCACGTATCGCATTCCCTGCTCAGTCGAAATCCAAAACCTTTCATAGTTATCTACCTGTTGATTTGCAGAGGGTTCTGGGTCCTTTTCCGCTTCAAGCACGTAACACGGTGCATCGTTGAGAAGTTCAACCGTTAGGATACGAAAGTTTCGTTCCATCAAATAGGTCGGTAAATCCTGTGTATTGATGACCTGAAGCCACCGTCTCGGATCCGCCCAGACCCTTAGAGGATCTAATCCGATTTCTGTCCGAAAATAGTAACTCTGTTTCCCGCTTCTGCTGTATGTTATCTGCAAGGTCCCCAGTTCAGTGACGATGAAGGTTGTTTTCGGCCAATGCATATTGTCGCTTGAAATACTTTCTTCAAAATCCATGCGTGTTTGATCTCGATTAAAAGTAAGGTGTGCGTTCCATGTCGTGCGGACATTAGGTATTCCGAACTGCTCGAAGCTATAAGTACATTCTCCCGCACCGGATCGAACCATTGTATTATAATGTTTCATCCCGAGTAGAATCGTGTTGAAATCGCGTTCTGCTTCTACCGCGTTTTTTGGTAAGACGGGCAGTAATTGTCTCTGCGCGAATGCTGTGGTGAGGCACGCGAAGAAAACAAAGCTGGAGATTACAAAACGGATCGTTTTCATGTTTAATAAAAGAAACATCGTTTTGCTCCTAATTTTTCTTAAGTAGGGTTATGGAGGTGTTTCGCCGGGTTCAACCCCCATTGGCAAAGGTTCCATGAGTTCATATATCCATCCGCCGGGGCGTATGGGATCTTCCGCCACACCTGTTACCCGCAAAAAAGATCTATATCTCAGAATTTTTCCGGTGTGAGCGACATCGTTGAATAACCGCTTCACCTCTTGCCATGTTTCATCGCGCCAGGCGGCAATCTCGGGCGACTTTCCTGCCATTCCATCCGTACTTCGTAATTCTGTGTAGAGTTCCACCGCCTTGGTTAGGTTCGTGCGAATTTCCGCCTCAAGCCCCGGAATTTTCGCTTCAATTTCAGCGAGCGTCAATCCAAAGAACCGTTCTTCTTCATGCGCAGTATCGGTTTCTACGTCAGCGGATGGCATGCTTTCTTCGGTCCTCACTTCCACATCGGAAAATTGTCTATCTTCCGATGTGAAATCTCCAGAATCTGTAGACACATCGGAATCTGCAGGTGTGGAAACGACCTCTGTTTTATCAATATCTTGGTTGGTTTGCTCCTTTTGTTTGTCTGAAGATCGAGACGCAACGCGCCGCTCTGGCACGACAGTTTTATAGATCTTTATCGTTTCTTGCGACTGATTTGCTCTGTGGAGCAGAACCCCAAAGAGGACTACCACGCCAAGCAATACGCCTCCCCAAAATAATTTTGATTTAAACATGATGAAACGCTCCTTAGTTATTACAGCAATAAATTCTACTTTGATGGCAGAATTTGCGTGTATATCGGAGCTGCAGTTATTTTACTAAACAACTCCATCAAAGTCAAGACGTATTTAGTTTTCAGCAGAACCATTCAATTGTCGGATTTTTGGACATTTTCGCGAAGGCATCGCGAGCTGTGGGGGAAACACCCCAGCAAAAACACTCGCTCCTACAGGGAGAGTACCTCAAGCAGAAAATCGAAATTATAGGAGAATTGAATGTCTCTGAGTTTTCAGTTATTAGTTTTCAGTTGTCGGTAAGGTGAGGTTTCAAACCTCGCCAGCGGCGGAATAGAAAGCGGATTGTGACAAGGGTCGCTCCTACAGTAAGGGACCTTGACTTAAAGAATCCAATTTCTTACTGCTGCCTGTAGCGTTTGAGGAATTCCTGTTTGGTCAATGCCTTATGGATTCCATCCACCTTAATCAGGGCATCATCGGGAATATCAACGGTGAATGTCTCTGGTGGTAGGTCGTGGTTTACTTTAAAGTTCTTTATTTCAAGCGTCTGTCTGGAAATTATGGGCTCTGTCGCCTTGAAGTCGAGCCAAGCGTATTCACTAAAGACTGCTTTGGGGAACCATATCTCTCCAAATTGCTGATAGGAGATCGTCGTGCGAAAGATGGTGAGAGCCTCCATAGGAATGTCACTATCCAGTGCGTCAACGGGAGTAGGGTGTTGGCTTTCATATTTTAGGTATCGAAATCCACGCTCAGGTGCGATCCAAATTTTTTTCGATCTATCTCCCTGTTTTGCTTCCAGAACATAACAGAGATGATCGTTGATAAACTCGCGTCCTATGATATGAAAATTCTCATCTTTAAGATAGGTTGCTAAGTCTTGATCTGGTGACCCCGGCGTAAACCACTGTCGTGGATCCACACCATGATAAGGAAAAATTAATTTAGGTTCTGTGCTAAAGTAGCGGTCAGGTTTAAAGTAGTAATGGGAGTTTCTGTTATTGTCAATCTCCCACATTCCGATTGGCATAAAGATAGTTGTTTTTCTCAGTGAATCGAAACGAGTGTTTTCTGCATCGAAAGCGATGTGGCCTGTAACATTACGGGTGTCAGTATCGAACGGGGGTTGTCCGAAGGTATAAACGACTTCACCTTCGCCGGATTTAAGCGGCGTATCAGTCTGTTTGATGGCTGCTAAAAGTGCCTCAAAATCAAGTTCATCTTTTGCTGTGTCTTGTGACGGTGTTTCCTGTGCAAGTGCTATCGTAAAGCACGCGAGAAAAACAAGACAGGAAAGTAGGAAACGATTCATCTTCGTATTTAAGAGAGACACTGTTTTCCTCCTTGGTTCAGTTTTCATTGTCGGAATCCTTAGCATTGTCTGGTTCAGAGGGTATATCAGATGCGTTACCCGGTTCAACCCCCATTGGCAAAGGTTCCATCAGTTCATATATCCATCCGCCGGGGCGTATGGGATCTTCCGCCACACCTGTTACCTTCAAAAAAGATCTATATCTCAAAATTTTTCCGGTATAAGCGAGATCTTGGAACAATCGCTTCACCTCTTGCCATGTCTCGTCGCGCCAGGTGGCAATTTCAGGTGAATCGTTTGCCATTCCATCTGTGCTTCTCAATTCGGTGTAGAGTTCCACAGCCTTTGTGAGATTGGTTCGGATTTCTTCCTCGAGTTCGGGGATCTTCTCTTCGATTTCAGCAAGTGTTAACCCAAAGAACCGTTCTTCAGATTGAGGGATGCTAAGAGTTTCAGCATCAGCGGACGTACGAGTGCTATTATTCTTACCAGAGATAACAGTCCGTCCGATCTGATTTCGTGTAGCCAATTTTGCATCAATATCAAGGACGATAGGTGCATCAACGATTTCAATTGTGGGTTCAGATTCAGCCTCAAAACTATATGGTCTTTGATAGTGAGCGAGGTATTGATTACCCGCCCCGAGTGCCAACATAACCAAAACAGCAGCCGTGCCGAGTGCCATCCATGGCACCAACGGTTTCCCAACGGGAGGAGGTATCGGTTGCATGTTGGCAATTTGTCGTCCGATGCTTTCTATTAGACTGGCAGGTAATTGGACGCTACCGAGTATCTCTTGAATCAGGAGTTCCTCTTTCTCTTGTAAACGCTTTCGCGCCCGACGGAGCCGACTGTTAATCGTGTTCATTGATACCCCTAAAAACTTGGCAATCTCCTTCGGCTTCATTTCACCAAGATAATAAAGGGTCACTACCGTACGTTCACTCTCTGGCAGCCTTTTCAGAAGTCTTTTGACGATTTCGTGGTGACGCTCGGCGGTATCTGTTTCTCGTTGTTCCGATACATGATGTGTGTAAGAGGCTTCATCTACTTCTCTCACAGGTGTATCCTCCAGCGATTGTATCGCGGATTTCTTTTTCTGAATCCATCTGTTGCAAAGATTGTTTGCAATGACATAAAGCCATCCGGCAAACTGATCGGGGTTTTTCAACGTCGCGAGGTTCTTGTATGCCTGAAGGAAGGTATCTTGCGTAATTTCTTCAGCGAAGTGAAAATCACCGATCCTGCGCCACGCGAGCGCGTGGACCCCTTTTTGGTACTTTTGGACCAAGGTGGTGAATGCCTCGTCATCGCCTGACAAGATTCTGTGAATCAGTTGAACATCATCTTTTTCCATCAGGATTCTCCGTCACTATTGACGAAAGGTGTAATTGTGCTTCGAGCCTTAGGGTTTGGGTGGGTGCGGCACGAAAACACATACGGTTCTTCAATACCCAACTATGCATGCTGCTCCCTTTAATTATTAAAGATACAATTTAGGGGCAGAAAATGTGCATAATTTTTAGGAAGGACGGAATTTTAATCTGAGAATTGGGGGGTTCTTATGCGAATGACAGTTTGTCGTATAAAATTCGTAAACAAGGATTGCCGGATTTACTTGTGAAATGGTTGTCTTTATCCGGCAGTGTAACCGCCATCAATGGGTAAGGCAATCCCTGTAACGAATGCCGACTCGTCGGAGGCGAGGTATAACGCACCGTAGGCAATTTCTTCGGGCTGTGCGAGCCGACGCATCGGATGCCTATCGGCGAGTGTCTGATATTCTTCTGGCGTTTTGATGACACCGGCGACTAACGGTGTTTCAACGAAGCCAGGACAAAGACAGTTGACGCGAATGTTATCCTCTGCGTAATCGAGTGCCATCCCACGGGTGAGGTTCGTCACACCCCCTTTGGTGGCGACATACGCTGCCCGAACGTCCGCACCGACAATACCGTAGATGGAGGACAAGTTAATAATGGAACCACCACCGTTTTTCTGCATGGCAGGAATCGCAGCCTTGGCACTAAGATAAACGCCAGTGAGGTTAACATCTAAGCAGCGATGCCAATCTTCTTCTGGTAAGTCACCGACTGGAAGTCGCATTGCAATTCCGGCACTACTAACCAAGATATCAAGTTTCCCGTAGTTGTTAAGGGTTTTCTGCACCATACGCTCGGTGTTATCTGAAATTGTCACGTCGGTTTGGACATAAATCCCTTCGTTGCCTGCGTCTTGGATGCTGGCAACGGTCTCGTTTGCGCCGTCTTCGTCAATGTCAGCGACGACTACCTTCGCACCGTGTTTGGCGAAGAGGATTGCTGTGGCTTTCCCGATACCGGATGCGGCACCCGTAACGATGGCTATCTTGTCTTTGAGTCGCATACTTTTAAAGACCTTTTTCTGTCCACTCCGCAGGATTTATTTCTGGTTCACCGATTTGGTTTCTAATCACACCGATATTTTCAACCTCAAGTTCAATAACGTCCCCGGGTTGAATCCAGCGATCGAGTTCCCATCCACACCCTTTTCCGACGGTGCCGGAGCCTAAAAACTCACCGGGATGGAGCGTCTCGGATTGTGAGACGAACGAAATCATTTCTTCAAACGAGTAGTACATATCCGAGGTATTGCCGTCTGCCCAGACTTCGCCGTTGACTCTGGCGATCATTCGGAGGTTGTAAGGGTCGCGGATTTCATCTGGTGTAACGAGGCAGGGTCCCATGATATTGCTATTGTCAAAATCCTTTCCTTTCGCGGGACCGAGTGCCATGGTCATGTGCCGGAATTGAATGTCTCTTGCACTGATGTCATTATATATCGTGTAACCGGCGATGTACTCGGAGGCTTCTGCTACGGAGATATTTTTTCCGGTTTTGCCGATGTAAACGCCCCATTCCAGTTCAAAATCGAGTTTTTCAGTGTAATTGGGCCATGTGACAACGGCGTTGTGTCCAGCGATGGAGGATGGACTCGTGCTACCTCGGTAGTAGTTGGGAAGTTTGAACCATTCCGGTGAAATTTCTTTGCCGGTGATCCGAGCGGCGGCATCCATGTGTGTTTTGAATACACCGAAATCGCGTAGACTCGCAGGGCGTGGAAAGGGTGCGAGCAAGTGCACATCAGCGAGAGAAAAAACAATATCGGACAGATCTGTGCGTTCAATGTAGCCTTGCGCGTCGGCGATGCAATTCTGTTCAAAGAATTGGCACATATCAGGGACGACTCCGGTGAGATCAACAATCTGATCGTTATTAACCCACGCGCCGAGTTTTGGTGTAGCATTTGCCGATTTGGTTTGAAAGGTAACGAGTTTCATAATGATTTTCTTTTAGGTAATTGTGCCTCCTTGTTGAAATGGTTCTGCAGGATAGATTATACGATGAATACATTTAGAAATCAAGAATTTTATTCGATTGTCGGATTTCTGGCGATTGAAAATTAAATGCTTCTGAGATACCCCTGATTTTTCTTGCGTCTGCAACGGGGATGTGGCATAATTATGGATACACCGAAACAGCAGAGGAAATGAATATGGTTACCCGGCAAGACATTCAATCGGTATGCGATGACATCGTGCGCGAATTCGCGCCGTTACAAGTGATGTTGTTCGGTTCTTATGCCTACGGTACGCCCACGGAGTATTCAGATGTTGATCTGTTGGTGGTGATGCCGGTAGCGAAATCGGAAACCCGCCGACAAGAGATAGAGATTCGGGAACGTCTCGCGCGCCCTTTCCACCTGCATGTGCTTGTGCATTCGCCTGAGAACCTGGCGTATCGTCTCGCTTATAACGACTGGTTCCTCCAAGAGATCACTGAAAAAGGCGAGGTGCTTTATGAAACTGCCAATTTTTTCTTGAAACCCGTAAAGAAGGAAACACACGTGATAAATCCATTGACAGAGGAATGGGTACAGAAAGCGGAAGGCGATTATACTGTGGCGCAGCAAGTGCTTCAAGGACAGAATCCAGTAAACGATGCGATCTGTTTCCATGCCCAGCAATGTATTGAAAAGTATCTAAAAGCATGGCTCCAAGAGGCGAATATTCCGTTTCCAAGGACGCACGATTTACAAGCGTTATTGAATCTAATTGTCCCAGTTCTTCCAGCTTGGGATGCGTGGCGGGAAGATTTTTCAAAACTGTCGGAACATGCAGTGGATCCCCGTTACCCCGGAAAATTCGCGACCACAGATGAAACAGCACATGCAATGCGTATCTGTGGTGAGGTTCGGCGAGCTATTCGCGAGCAGTTGAAACTGCCGCTTGATGTAGCAGAAAACTAAGGAAGTTTCGGCTTTGTTAGCAAATGTGCAGGTGGTGGTTCGCTTGTCAATGTCCTTAAACGAAATGAACCGGTGTTGTGGTGGAAAGCGGACGCTATACCGTTAAGGACAGGAACAATTCCTCCAACGACATTTCAGTCGTATGCATTTCAAGCAGTTGCCACCCACGTTGAACGATTGTTGCTGCCACTTCGGAACGGATGTCAGTCGCGAGTGTATAGTGAAGATGGAACGTCACCGTGTCGTCCAGACGGGTATCAAGCTCCTCAACTTGAATCACGTTTGGTATATCGTGGAGTGCGGCTGATATATCATCGGCTGGAGCACCTGCTACCTCAAGGGCGAGAATTGAGGCGGCAGCTTGCAAACGCTCTGTATTATTGATAGGTTCATCGCTTTCTCCGGATATGGCGCGTCCATCTTTCAATTGGATATCCCCTGTGATTTTGCCGCGGCTAATAATAATCAACCTTTCACATGTGAGACTGGCTTCGGGTAGGATATGGGTGCTGAACAGGATCGTCCGTTCCTTGCCGAGTGCCTTGATTAACTCTCGGATTTCAACGATCTGCCGTGGATCTAATCCGGAGGTGGGTTCATCGAGAATTAAAACATCTGGCTGGTGGATAAGTGCTTGTGCTAAACCGACGCGTTGTCGGAAACCACGAGAGAGTTGTCCGATGATTTGGTGTCTACGTTCGGTAAGACCGCATGCCTCAACGACGTTGTCCAGCTGCCCTTTGATGCTGTTGCGGGGTACACTCCGGATCTTTGCCATGTACGTTAAATACTTCGTCACCGTCATTTCTGGATAGAGTGGCACGTTTTCGGGGAGGTACCCAATGCGTTTCCGCACTTCTCTCGATTCTTTGAAAACATCATATCCAGCGACAGTAACACGTCCGCTACTCGCAGGCATAAAACAGGTCAGGATTCGCATTGTCGTTGTTTTGCCTGCCCCATTGGGACCGAGGAAGCCAACGATTTGTTCCTTGTCTACTTGAAAGGAAATGTCCTTGAGTGCTTGGAAAGGACCGTAGTTTTTGGTGATATTTTGAACTTCAATCATTTTAATAGCTATCAGTTGTGAGTTATCAGTTATCAGTTAAAGAGATAGCTGATAACGACGAAGTCTTCTGATGAACTTCCAACTGATTTCCTCCTTTTCAAGATGGCACTGTTATTATACCATTTCTGATAAATATCGCATGGAGGACTTTCTGAACGGATACACAAGCGCACAAACTAAAAGCTTATGCTACAAGCATATTGAAAGGTATTCAATTAGAAACGGTATTACTAAGTCAGGACTTACGCAGCCCCTTGCTGGTGAGGTTTTAAACCTCGCCAGCGGCGTGTGGGAGGTAAGCCGTTATCAGAAAAAAGCGTAAGTCCCATAAGTGCCGGACTGATACCTGAAAGTGTACGAAGTCCGCGTTTGATAACTACTAACAAGGTTGAGGGGTCCGCGGAATGCTGAAGTTTAGATCCCGATCTCTGCCCAACAGATAAAGGTTGTTATCTGGTTGAACGGCTTCCGATTCAGCGAGAACATCCGGTAGGTCGACTGTCGCGGAATTAATCTCAACTCTATCTGGATAAACTAAGACTTGTTTCCACATCATCGGATAACAGATAATGCCAGAGGAGACAATACACAACATGCCTTGTTCTCTGAAAACACGGTTGAGGTGAAGGTGTCCGCAAAAAAACGCTAAAATCTGTCTATCAAAGGGAGCAATAATTTCGAGAACCTCCGCCGAGTTCGCAATTCTTGAACCAACCCCTTGGAACTCGACGTTCGGAAACGGAAGTTGATGCGAGAAGATAAAAACCTCTTGGTTATAATCGCGTGCCCTTTTCAATTCTCGCTCTGCCCATGCCAGCTGGTTTGTGCTGATATATCCGTGTGTGAGATCTTCAGGAACCTCCTGCGAATCGAGGAGAATAAACCGAATATCGTCTTGCACAAAACTGATGGAACCCATACCGTTGACGCTGAAGCGTGCCAAGTAAGACTCTTTGGAACCCGTTTCCGGATGCAAATCGTGGTTGCCGGGGATGTAATAGCACGGAGCATTTATGCGTTGCCCGAGTTGTTGCGCGCCATCAAGTGTCGCTTCAAATTCTTCTGCGGACATTCCGAAACTGCGACCACCACACACGATATCTCCGCCATGAACCACAAAATCGGGTTCAAAAGTGTTCAGTTGTTCAACCAATTTTTCATAAAGTGCAAGACTATTTTTTTGTTGCTGTAGCCCGCCCGCGAAGTTCTGCGGCGCGTTTAGGTATAAATGTGTGTCCGTAATAAAGGCGAATTTAAAAAGTATCATGACATATCTCGTCTTTCGGTGAGGTTTACAATCTCACCAACAAGCGTGTTCTTGACGAATGAAACTTCTTGGGAGAATCCGCAGAAATACCCAAGCAAAACATCTCATCAGCGATCTACTTACCGACACTATTGAAATTAGAAGTGCACACGTTTAGATAAAATTGCAACATAAGTCGGTGTGTTGGCTGCATTGATATAGCGTTCGGTCCGCCACGCTGTTCCATCAAGGATATCCTCCATTTCTACTTTTGAAACAAACAGGTAATCGAACCACGGTGTGGTATATTGTCGGTAACGGATTCGTAATCGTAGTTGCCCGCTCATTCGTCCTCGATCTCGATTAAATTGATGATAGGCTAAGTGACAGGGCTCCTCTGTTTGATAAGGGTCAAGCGTTTCGACGATGATTTTAGCAGTATCTGTTGTCATAGCAGCGAAGCGTCTCAATAGCCACTTTGCTCTTTTGTAGTTTCCGACGAGTCCAAAATTGTGTCCCATCATGAGAATTGTATCAAAGGTACCAATCTTGGAATTCAATTGTGTGACAGTTGCGACAAGCGCATTTTTCAGCCCACGTCTTTCGCAGGTTTGGATAGCTAACGGTGATATATCTGTCCCTAAAACATCGTGTCCTTGTGCTTGCAGATAGAGGCAGTGCCGTCCTGCACCACAACCGATGTCCAAAACCCGACCTGTGGCGTGCTCTATTGCGTGTCTTTGGTGTTCAGCCCAATCTCCATGTTCAGCGAAATAGTTACGAGGTCCCAGTTGGCTGACATCAATGAACCCATCTTCCCTCTCCACGATTTCGACGTTTTCTTGACCGTTATGATAATCCCAAAGCAGATGCCCATAGGCATCTTGGTTGTCGGTTAGCATCTTATCGTCCCTTGACGTAGCCGGTTGTTCCGTTTGGATTCGCCCATTCGGTTTCCCAATGCGTTTCAATGCCCTCGCGCCATGTCTGCGCTGCTTCTGTCAATTCAGCAGTAAGTTCCGGGTACTCATTTTTCAGGTTCTTCGTTTCACCCATGTCGGTGTCGAGGTTTGCGAGATGCACATCGTCTTCTGGCGGTGCGCCCTCTACCAATTGACCATTAAGCACCAATTTCCATTTCTCACGACGCACGGCGGTTTGCTTGCCCATCTCCCAATAGATTTCGCGAGGTGGCGTAGGTTCATTGTTTGCGACTATAGGGAATACGTCGAGTCCATCGAGTTCGTACGCAGAGGGATCTCCGCCTGCTGCAGCGAGGAAAGTTGGGAATACATCCATTGCTGCACCCATTTCATTGATGACCTGTCCTGCTGGAATTCGTGCGGGCCAGTTCATGATTCCGGGTGAGCGGATGCCGCCTTCATAGAGACTAAATTTATGTCCTTTCAGTTTACCTGCGGTGCCGCCGTAATACGGATCCTGTGTGCCGTCTAACCAGTTTCGGGTTTCACGTGACGGACCGTTATCGCTTTGGAAATAGGAGAAGGTATTTTCTGCGAGCCCAAGTCTCTCCAATTCGGCGAAAATTTCACCGACACTGTCGTCAACGGCACTCAGCATCGCTGCCATAATCTGTCTATCCCACGGTAGGTTCGGGAACCGATCCACGTACTTCTGCGGGGCGTGCATCGGATAGTGTGGCGCGTTATAAGGCACATAGAGGAAAAAAGGGTTGCCGAGTTCAACAGATTTACGGATATATCTGATGGCGTATTCAGTGATAAGTTCGGTGAAATATTCACCGTTCCGATAGATTTCTTTGCCATTTTCCCAAAGATCATGTGTCTGGTCGATACCCGGTTGTCCTAAGCCCCAGTAGAAGATGTGTGAGAAGAAATCGATGCATCCTGCCATGAATCCGAACCAATTGTCGAACCCGTGGTGTTCTGGACGTGAACCCTCTGCAAGTCCTAAATGCCATTTTCCAGACATCGCTGTGTAGTAGCCGCGTTCCTTCAGTGCTGTTGCGAGCGAAGGAACAGAAGGTGGCAACCCTGTAGCAGTGCGATGCCCTGCTAAAATGGAGCGGACCCCCGCATGGCATGGGTATTGTCCTGTTAGCAATGCTGCGCGCGAAGGCGAGCAGACGGGTGAGTTTGAATACCAATCTGTGAATCGAGCACCTTCGGCTGCCATTCTGTCGAGATGTGGCGTTTTAAAATCGGTCGCGCCCATGCAGGACAGGTCACCGTATCCTTGATCGTCTGTTAGGAAGATAATAAAATTAGGTTGCATTTTCCTCTTCTTCAATGTTGTAGTATCGAGTGTGTCGAACAAGCCGGATGTTGCTTGCGGTCTTTGATAGGAGGTTTCTTCGGATTTCCCAAGGAACCTCGCCAGTGGCACCCTTATTTTTTCCAGAAACTTCGGTCAAGGCTCCGATATTGTATGGCTTCAGAGATATGGACAGCCTCTATATGTGGGTTTTCATCTAAGTCTGCAATGGTGCGTGCTACCTTCAAAATCCGGTCGTAGGCGCGGGCACTCAATCCTAATTGGTTAATCGCGACTCGGAGGAGATCTTGTGCTTGGGAATCAATTTTGCAATACGCTCGTATCTGCTTAGATTCCATGTTTGCGTTGGCGTGTATTACTGTATTTGCAAAACGTTGCTGTTGGATTTGACGCGCTTTTTCGACCCGTCCTTGGACGTGTGCCGAAGGTTCACCGGTTGTTTCGTTAGCAAGTTCAGCATATTTCACAGCGGGTACTTCAACTTGGATGTCGATTCTATCTAAGAGCGGTCCGGAGATACGGGAGACGTAGTTCTGAATCTGGTTGGGTGAGCACTTACAATCTCGAGTCGGATCGCTAAAAAATCCACAGGGGCAAGGGTTCATAGCCGCGACGAGCATGAAGTTTGCGGGATAAGTAAGTGATGCTGATGCACGAGAAATCGTCACTTGTCGATCTTCAAGTGGTTGCCGCATGACTTCAAGGACGTTTCGTCGGAATTCAGGGAGTTCGTCTAAAAAGAGGACACCGTTGTGTGCGAGGCTCACCTCACCCGGGCGCGGTATTTTTCCGCCGCCGATTAAGCCTGCGTCTGAAATAGTGTGATGTGGTGATCGGTATGGGCGCGTCACGACCAGAGGTGTATCGGTTGGCAAAATGCCGATGATACTTTGGATTTTCGTTGTTTCTAAGGATTCATCGATGGACAGTTTCGGTAGGATTGACGGAATTCGCTTCGCTATCATGGTCTTTCCAGAACCGGGCGGTCCGATCATAATGAGGTTATGTCCACCTGCAGCGGCAACTTCAATGGCGCGTTTGACATGCTCTTGACCTTTTACATCAAGCAGATCAAGATGCGATTCAGAATGCTCATTGTGCCCGTTAGTATTAAGCGTATGTACTTCAGGTGTAATCTTTTTTTCCGAATTGAGGAATGCTGCAGCCTCTGCTAAACTTGCGACCGGATAAACGTTCACACCTTCCACAATCGCTGCTTCTCTTGCGTTTTCGGCGGGAACGATGAGGTCTTGGATACCGTTCTCTTTTGCGGCGATGGCGATCGGGAGTCCACCTTGTATACCGCGAATGCTTCCGTCAAGTGCGAGTTCACCTAAAATTATTACGTTTTCAAGGCTCGCGAGATTTACCTGATTGGTAGCTGCCATAACGCCGATTGCAATAGGGAGGTCAAACGCTGATCCCGCTTTTCGGATATCCGCAGGTGCTAAGTTTGCTGTGATTCGGGTTGGTGGGAAGTAGAAGCCGGAGTTCTTAATGGCAGCGGTAACTCTATCCCGACTCTCCTTGATGGCGTTGTCCGGTAAACCGACAGTACTGAAGGACGGCATTCCACCGGCAACATCTACTTCAACTTTCACTATATAGGCATCAATTCCCAGCATTGCACTGCTTAAGACTGTTGCGAGCATACGTGTATTTCCTTCCAGCTTGCGGTAATTTAAAAATCTTTTTTGCTGTTGTGTTTTGCGGTTGTACGTTTTACGGAGGCGAAGTTCAAACCTCATCCACCAAATCCTGATACTATTGTATCACGGCGAGAAATGATAGGTCAACGCTTTTCCGCTAACTTGAATCTCCAGTAAGTTTGTGCAAGGTTTGTAGCTGCTTCTGATTGGCTATCACTAACAAAGCATCACCGGCTGCAATTTTCTTATCTGCAGGCGGATTATAGAGAAATGTCCCATTATTTTCATGGATCGCGATGACAACTAATCCAGTTTGTTCGTGGATACTGGCGGCTTTAAGTGAGATACCGTCCAGAGGGGAGCCTCCTTGGATAATGGATTCAGTAAACTGAGCACCGTCTCGATCTTGGGTGATATTTTCTAAAAACCCCACGAGTTGTGGTTGGAGGATACCGGATGCGAGGCGAAGTCCACCGATGTGATCGGGTAGGACGACCTCATCTGCGCCTGCAGTGATGAGTTTTCCGGGGGAATTATCTTCAACGGCTTTAGAGGCTATCCTTAAACGTGGATTGATTTTTCTGGCGGAGATTACGACAAACAGATTATCTTGGTCGCGGCTGAGGCATGTGACGAGGCCTCGGGCGCGCTCGATACCTGCCCGTATGAGTAATTCGTCATCGGTTGCGTCACCTTGGAGGTATAGAAAATTTCGTGTGTCGGAGAGGTGGATGAGCCGCTCTTCCTCGAATTCAATACCGACAAAATCTACGTTTGCCTTTAGCATCTCATCAAGTACATGTACGCCGGTATCACCGAGTCCGCAAATGATATAGTGATTTGATAATTTATCAACGGTTCGAATCATTTTTTGTTGTCGAAAGAAACTTTGTAGCTGCCCTTCAATCAGGAATGCAGTAGCGATCGTGACGCTATAGGTGAACACCCCAAATCCACCGATGAGCAAAAATAAGGTAAAAATTCGTCCCTCATCGCTCATTCCCATGTTCTCGTAACCGACAGTTGTTAGGGTGATAACAGTCATATAGAGGGCATCGAGAAAACGCCACTCCCCTTGGGGATTATCCTTTTCGAGGAGTAGGTAGCCAACGGTTCCGGTTACGAGCAAACCTATGAGCAGCATGAGAGCAAAGACAATCTTGCGTTGGTAATTCATTCTCCTCTCTTCATATTAATTCTAATGCTACTTTTTAGCACTGCGTTTGACAGCAGGATTCGGATCGTGCCGTGCGATATCGAAAAGGACTTGATGCTCGGTTCTATTCAACATGGGTAGCAGTCTTGCGACTTCCATACGTACGCACGTTTCTGGATCTTTGAGTCCGCGCTCGAACCAACGTTCGGCATCATCAGACGCGTGCTTTGCGAGTGCTGCGAGGGCACCTGCGCGGATACGTTTGTTCTCGGATTCAGCATGCGCCAAGATGGGAGCGATGTATCCGTCAGCGCATCGTTGCATAATTCGCAGGGCGTTGCATACTACATCCACGGATTCATCCTCAAGGTGTAGGACACACCAATCAAATAAATCCTCAGTTCCAATTTTTTCCAGAGACTGAAGCCCACGTATCCGTCGTTTTGGATTTTGATTAGCAGTGTCAGCTATTGCTTTGATGTAATGTACATCATTTTCCGATGGCTGAATTGATTTCTCCGGTGGGTCTGGATACAAAACACGGAGGGCAATCGTGTCATTCTGGATATGCTGAATGGGTAGGACTCCAAGGTTAAAAGGGATCCTATCAAAGAATGTTGGTAGCCACTGTTTGCCTTTCGTAAAAAACTCTTGTCGGTCAATGCGGTTTCCGGTTCCCGATTGCATTCGGTTATTCATCCAGTGTGCCAGCCGCACGATACTCCAATGATTTTGACTCACACCGTTGTGGGAATAAAGCCCCAATTGGCGATTGATCCATTGCGCGAGTGCTACCGGACACGCGAGCAGCTCAAAAAAGTCGGCTTGTAAGAGTTGAACGGACAAGTGTTCATTGACGGCTATGATACCGCCCCGTACTTGAACGCTGCCCGGACCGAAATGCATACGCAGTTGTTCTGCATCCAGATCGGTTTTAATCACGACTGGACGACCAGGTTTCCGTCGCGCCTTGTGTTCTGCACGATTTTTAGCATAATCCCAGTTGTTTGTGAACCAGACGGCTCCACCGCGTGGACGAAACCCGTTTTCAATGATTCCTCTCGCACTGCTTAATGTTGTACCGTGGTAGAATTCCATGAATAATTCTCCTTGAGCGTTTAACAAATTAACCCAATTTGTGCCAGACAATTCATGAAAATCAACAGTGTTGAAGTTTGTGTGGTGGATCGTTGCTTCAGTGATTACCGAGCCTTCAATTAAGAGGGATTTTCAGTGTTTGCAGTAGGGACCTCTTCTTCAGTTGATGCTTCTTCCTGGACAGCTGTTTCTTGCCTATTGATAGCACGAACATAGCCCATTCTGAGTTCATAAAGGGTGTTTGCCAAGAAATTGGCTTCTGGTGCAGTGAGGTTGCCTTTAGTCTTTTCCTCAAGCATCTCAATCGTATCAATAATATGTTTCACGAGCGGGAAGTTTGTAACTACCTCGTCGCTTTCGGGGTTCGGGATTCCCTCTAAATAGAGCCGTCCGGTTTCTACAAGGTTGGCAAGATAACTAATAAAATCAACAGGCGGAATTTGTTGACCTTCCTCCTGAACCGTGTTTTCTTCCATGTATTACTCCTGATTCCGATTCACCCGGTATAGGCAGTGGATGTTTGTACAAGGGATTTTCTATTCGTCATCAAAAATGATGATTTGTGCGAGTAAACTGCCTGCTTGATTATTGTTGTTTGGGCTTTCGTTCATTGCGAGAAAAATAACACCCTCAGCAGGGGCAGGATTATCATAGCGTGAGCCAACAGCAAAGACGGTATCTCCGATCTTGGCGACGAGTGCGCCGATGTTTGTGCCGGGAAGCAGATAATCACTGGAACCCGGTGTCTTCGGAACGCCGTCCGCGCCGCACCATCCAATCCGATTTTGCAAATCCGGGGACCATGCGCCTTCCGCATCTATAATGAGTCGTTGTCCCTTTTCCACGCGCACGTAACTTTCCTGCCAAACGGGACTTGGGCGAGCCGTACGAATAACTGTTAATGCCATACATACCTTCCATATTGGTTGTCGGCAGTTAGCCGTCAGCCCTCAGTTTAAGAGGTGTTTTTGATAGGGTGTTTCCCCTCGTTTAACAGCGTTTCCTCTTGTAACTGACAGCTGACAGCTGACTACTGATTGCTATTCCTATTCCTTGTTTCGGATAGTGATGTTCGTAATTGCGTCATCAACCATGATATTATCAACGACATCCATCCCGCTGATGACGTTTCCGAAGATGGTGTAATCGCTGTCAAGGATCGCGTCACCTCGACAGATAAAAAATTCAGATGCATACGAAACACTTGCCCCTTCCTCTTTTGCCATAGCGACAACGCCTCTCGTCATCTCTTGCGAACCGTTTTCAATGGGGAGTGTGTCTCCTGCGGCAAGTTTTGAACCCGCTTGGATGAGCAGTTCTTCTGCGCGATTGAACTTTTCACCCTTGTAATACATCACCTGCGCGTTTTTGATAAAATTTTTAGAAGTTTCTGGTGCTTCGGCTGCGAGGAATTCAAATTCAATGGTACCCTTTGCCGTTTCAATGACAGCGACCATCGTTGCTGGATCAATCTGAGGTTTCGCTGTGGTTGTTGCTGTACCTGTACCGGCGCGACGCGCGCGAGGGACAGGGGCTTGCTGTTCTTCTTGTGCGCAACTCAGCACAAAAGTAGCGAATAGCGTCGCTAAAACGAGAAGTGCTGGGGATGCGAACTGCCGATGTTGCTTACTCTGCTGTTGCCTTAACATATTTTGACTTCGCCTCCAATCGGATTTTTGCCATGACATCGCCCATCAATAACTGATCGACGATGTCCATCCCTTGGATTACACCCCCGAAGGTAGTGTAGTCTCCGTCAAGATGGGGTTGGGGTTTCAAGCAGATATAGAATTGACTCCCGGATGAATTTGGCTCCGATGTCCGAGCCATCGCCAGTGTGCCTCTGACATGTGGACGCTGGTTCGGATTTGTGTATTCGTCAATAATAGTCCAACCGGGACCTTCTGATCCATCACCTTTTGGACACCCGCCCTGAATAATATTCAAGCCGGGGGCATCAACTTTTCGATGAAATGTTAAGCCGTCGTAAAACTTTTGGTTAATTAACTTGATGAAATTATCCACTGCCACCGGGGCAGCATCCGGATAGAACTCAAGCACAAAAGTGCCTTTGTCGGTTGTGACGACCGCGACTTGTTCTTCAGGCGTTAGGTTCTGGCTGAACGGAAGCGCACAGCCGATTAGGGTCAGTAACAGTAAAAGAAAAAACGTTGAACTTTTAAAAAACAAATTTTGGCTCGTGAACTGCGCTAACAGATAGCGTGTTGCTTTCATTAACCCTCCTTTACGGTGATGATTATTCGGTTTTGAGACGTGCCCAAACGGTTGTTAATTTGTCCTGTGCGTCAACAGACAGCGTGACAGGTGCTTCCATATCCTTGAGCAATTCGGCCTTGGTTAAAGCGTAGTTGTACATTTTAATTTCATCTAAGGCACCCGTGAGAAAACGTCCGCTTCCGCCGCGTGCACCGATAAAGAGGGGATCGTTATTCGGTTTTAATTCACCCTTACACGGCATTTCTGCTTCCAGTTCGCCATCGATATAGAGTAGAATCGTTTTACCGTCCCACGTGCCTGCGAGAAAATGCCATTCTCCATCTTGAATACTGGGGCCGATGTTGTCGTCGTTACATGCCTCTGGTAGGTCGAAGAATTGAAGGATTGTTCCGCCGTTGTACAGGGCTGCAAGATTATACAAGCCAGAGATCCAAGCCGTACCTTTTTCGACACCGCTCTGGATTGCCTCACCCCCTTTAACAATCGCCCAGAATTCGATCGTAATTCCATCAACGATATCAAGGCTCGCGTGATCCGGAATTTGTCCAGAGGTTTTTCCGTCGAACTCTAATGCTTTTCCGAAAACACCTTCAATGAGTTTTGGCGAACCTTTGAAGGTCGCGTCGTTACCAAATTCCGAACTGTCCTTTGCGACCTTTCCATCTAAGGCATCAAAGGAGAGATGTAGGACCAACTCTTGTGCTTCGCAAATCGCCGAAATGCTTATCAAAATGAGAGAGAGGAACGAGATAATAGTAAACTGTTTCAAACTTTGATCTCCTAAAGAAATTATAAGCGACATTTGTTCAAGTGTCAACAAAAATTGAAAAGTTCTAAACGGTTAATACAATTTTAAAATAGCAACGGTGGAAAAAAAAGTCAAGGGTTTTCAAACATCGCTTAGGACGTTTAGTTCTCGGTTGGCATCGCGGTGAGATTTGTCAGAATCAGGATTAGCAATCGGGAACCGAAGGATGTCGTAAGTAAGGGAGTTTAGAAATGTGCTAAAGTTTGGTAACGAGAAAAATGAGCAGACTGCGTAAGTCCTGAGATAATCATGCCATAATTCGACGCATCAGTCCAATTAAAGCCGAGTTCACCGGCGGCGTAAAGGTAGATTCCGATGCAACTTCAGGATAACGTGGAATTATATGGGTTAGAAGGTCTTGGCGTTGTAAGAGCGGGTTGCGAAGATGACACTATTGGACCCCTGAACCTGGGGCTACGGATGTGCAACCCCAAGTCCAAGGGTATTTATGGTGAACATTGAAATTAAAGAGACACATTTCTGTAGGAGCGATCTCCGAATCGCGACAAAACTCACTGATAGTCGGAAATCGGAGTTCCCTCCTACACCTCAAAATGTCCTGTTAATTCTAAACTTTACTATAGTTTTGGAAACCTCGCCAGCCAGACTGATTTGAGCGTTCACTTCGCTCGCTTGAGATTCCCCCAAATGACAGTCTTCTTCGGTCTGATCAATGATGGGGCAGCAGGGGCAACGCTGACGGGACGGTAGAATCCAGGCGAACTTTTACCGACGAACGCATAGGTCGTTTTCGAGTTGACCACCACCGCCACAGCACTCCTATCTTCTACGTTCCCGTAGAAATGATCCTCATCGGCGGACTCACTTGGCAACGACTGGTAAGACACCCGAAACCCTTCGCTGGTATGAGGCGGTACACGAACATTCCCGTGCCATGCAATCGAGTCATCCCACGCAGCAGCCGCGGGCTTCTCCTCAAAAGCCCCACCGATTCTGTAAATCGCCTTTCCACTCGGATCGGCAAGATGCCAGCCATCTTTGAGCGATACCCAATTCTCCTCACTCGGAATGACCCAAATATCTTCGTCTGAAAGCCCCGCAACGGTATTCCATCTTGCCTCTCTTGCCTCTATCTTCTTACCGATGATGATTTTGGCTTCACCGGCGGGGATAACAAAACTGTCAATCGTTTCAGTTTTGTATCTATAGGGACTATTCGCGGTGTTCCGCTGCGCGGTTGTTTTTCAAACCTCACCATTGCTTTTAAGTATTATAACGTGAGTTCGGAAAAAGATTTATGATTTCAGGGGGCCTGACACGCCTTGA
>CAZGAW010000081.1:0-23736 GCA_964523645.1 uncultured bacterium
GTCTAACGAGTGCTATTAAATTGAAACATCCTACCTGTTGGTTATTAGCACATGGGGAACGTTGTAATCGCTCATGTGTTGATGGTTTCCTATCCGATGAAGATTTTGGTGAAATTGAATGAAACATCGTACTGATGTCCGATCTATCTTACAAGAGCGATTGAAAAACGTAGAGCGTCAGACCCACGTTGCCCGGTACCAACTTCAGCGTAAGGTTAAGGAAGCACTTGGACCGCTTGACATTCAGGAAGCGCGCGGCATTTCACAAGTTCAAGGTGATGTGCTGTTTATTAGTTATCACGCGAAGGTCAGGCACAGAGTGGAAGAGGTGCTCCGCGGTGAAGGCTACCGATACGACGTTGCTAACGCTGAAGATGCCCCGCGTTTTTTACAACTCGCGCGTTATCGCCTCGTTATTTTCGATTGGACATCGCGCGGATATTGGCGGATTTTTAACGATGTTCGCCGAAATAAGAAACATATCAAAATCGTTGTCCTTGTCACAAGCGAAGCGCGTGCGCGGGCAACGATGGACGGCGGCGGGTACAGTTACATCTGGGGCGAAGACTTCGATCCTGAGCAGTTGCGGACGTGCCTGCGGAGCGCATTACAACTACGGCATCCCGTCTGTGCACTGCTCAAAAACAGTGAACCTTGCAACCGATCCTGCGTCCATGACTATGAGCCGGATTTATAGTAAAACTCGAAAACAAAAGGGCACTTTGGAAGACACAAAACACCTCACCGCCGCTGGCGAGGTTTGTAACCTCGCCCTTCCACAATGTCTAATTAATTGTAGGTTTTACTATAGTCTGGGAATAGACTAAATCCATAGCGCAAGTCGCGTGTGGACTTGCGGGACAATGTATTACATTATGCCTAAGTGCGAATTTGGGAAACCAGCGAGTTACACCGAAAATGGCAACAAATTTAGAATTCAAGGCGCAGTTTCAGTCACTTGATGAACTCTATCCGAGGTTGGCGGACTTAAATGCGGTGCATCATGAAACCGTCCACCAAATTGATACGTATTTCCATGTGACGAAAGGAAAAGACGCTCTGAAATCGGGAGCGTGTCAACCGCGACTCAAGCTTCGCGAGGTTAACGGATGGTCTGAAGGATGGCTCATTTATTATGAACGTCCGAACCAAGAGGAGTCACGCTACAGTCAATATCAACTCTGTGAGATTGCCGATCCGGGGTCCCTCAAAAACTTGCTGACGCTTGCACTTGGAGTCAAAACAATCGTAAAAAAACAGCGGGAAATTTGGATGTTCAATCACACCCGCATCCATCTTGATACGGTTACCGATTTAGGGCAATTTATCGAATTGGAGACCGTGTTTCAGGGACAAACCGAAGTTGATGCAATAGATGAACATCGGTATGTTAAAACGACACTCCGTTTAGATACGACCGACCCGATTGCTGTCTCCTACAGCGATCTCATTATGCAGAAGTCATAACCCGTTTCAGTGACACCTACCCTATAAAGTTTGGAGGAATTTACGATGAATCGTTCGATATATCAGGAAATTTTAGAAAATTCCGAAGACATAGATAGTATCAAACGGCGTAAACTCCTAAGAATCTATCTACGCATCCCATCGCTGCCGAAATTACGCGCTATTCGTGCGTTATTGGTGAAACTTAAAGCAGAAAAAAAATAGAAAAATGGTCCGCTGATGCGTTTCCCAAATTGGAAGGAGCGCAGTACACCATCCGTCGTAGAATGCCGAGTTCAGCAATAAGCCAATCATGTACTTTGTAAGGTGCGCGTTGACAGCGCGTTTTTTCTTTTTAACGAGATTTCTTGTACAAATATAGATGCTTCTATAGCCGAGATAGAACTGCTTGCACCAGAAGTGGAATCATCAACTCATGATGACCAGTGAATGTGTATCCGTTGCCGCCCATCTCTGTTGGACGTTTGACGACGTTCTCTGCAGGGCGGTATTGTTGATTCATGTCGAAGTTGGCAGCTGAAAAATGCGAGACGGTATGTCCAAGATTCCGAGCGATCGTCAGTGCCTTCAGGAAAACTTCAGGCAGTATCACTGCTGAACCCAGATTTAGCACGACCCCGCCACCTTCTAAATCCTTTACTAACGCCGTTAATAGTTGAAAATCGGTAAAACTCGCTGCACCAATAGCGGCACCGTTCGCAGACGGGTGTTGATGAATAATGTCAGTACCGATGGCAACATGCACCGTGATCGGAACATCGTATTGGATGCCAGCAGCGAGCAGGCTATAGGCGTTATAAGGCGCGTCCATCTCAATCAGTTGCCTGCCCAATGCTTCTCCCATCCCGATGTCTGTATTTGCGGCCTGTTGAATTGCTCCATTCATCAGCCGCCCAGTTTCCTCCCACATCCCGAACCGCCCGCTCTGGAGGTAGGCGGCGACATCCTCCGAGGTCTCTCCGATAAGTGCAATCTCGAAATCGTGGATACTGCTTGCGCCGTTGAAGGCAAACCCGGTAATCACGCCACGCTTTGCCAAGTCAATTAGGAGCGGACTCAATCCGCATTTGATGACATGCCCTCCCATCATTACGATGACGGGTTTCTTGTTCTGATGCGCAGCAACAATATCGTCAACGAGTGCCAAAAAATCCTGTCCCTTGAGGATATTCGGCAAACTTGATAAAAATGGAGACAGGTCTATCTCTAATTCTGGGAATGTCGCAAAATCGCGAACGGAGACTTTGTTAATACGGTTCTGAAGTGGATAGGTTGTCACAGCGGATATATCAATGGGGTTCCGGCGTTTTGTCATATTTTTTGTCCTTAGTAATTGTATTACGTATTATTATCTGCTGCTGGCGAGGTTTCAAACCTCGCCAGCGAAGAAACCGCGTAACTCTTATGTGTATAAAAAATTATGCCGATAATAAACCAGAAAAGCAACACTGTACGCTGATGTAAAATGTTATCTGCGAGTCCGTAAACAAGCGCAGATATTAGAAACCCGCTTGCCCCAATGAAGGTCCCCATTCTCCAAAGATCGTCTGTTTGCCGCATAGCGAAAACCTGCCGACAGATAATTGCTACTAACCAGAAAAATAGGAAGAGCGATGGAATACCTTGCTCCACGGCGATGTGTAGGTAGATGTTATGGGCGTGATAAGGTGTATAGTACTGCTCATCTGGTCCGTTGTGTTGATATTCGTAACGAAATCTGCCTAACCCGATGCCGGTAAGAGGATATTTTTGGATCAGTTGGAGCGAAGTGCGCCACCACTGTGGACGTTCACTCATAAATCCCGTTGGATGTGTCGCCATCGTTTGAAAGCGATCCTTAATATGTGATGGAACGATGCCGATGATCGCTTGGCGCGAGTTTGTGTTCACGATTAGCACACAAAATACAGCACTGATTAGCGTCAATACCAGTAGACTTCGTTTCCATGAAATACGTGTGAGCAAGGTGCTTACGATAAAATAGCCGCCGACGCAGATTATCGCAACACTGACGCTTACCCACGCAGCGCGCGTCAACGTCAATGCCAGATTTACATTCATCAGCACTAAAATTACACCGATTCCGAAGGTTGTCCATATCAAGAAACGTCCTGATTTTCGATTTACTTCCGCCCATTTCGATTGGGTAATCATGCCGCTACAGCCTGCTACAAAGTAGCCCAGAACAAATGGAAGCGTCAGGGCAAGGTATGCCCCGAGGTCGTTCGGCATCTTGAAGGTTCCGGTAAGCCGTTGTTCAATCATGTACACCATAAGATGCGTTTCATCTTTTCGGACAGTGTAGCGTCTGTTTCTCGCGGGATCATCAATGCGCCACTCGTGTGATTGTTTTGAAGGTACAAACGATGCGGTTTCGGAGAGCGGTACATTGCAATTTCGCAATTCGGCACGTAATTCATCCGAGAACCCTTCACCGGTAGCGAGTTCCCCTTGAAATTGTAACCCAATCCGCCCCATAAAATCAATTGCTAAGCGTGTGTCATTTGCGTAATACCAGAGTCCGAGTGCGGAAGAGAATCCTGCCGCCACGACGAAAGTAATAACGACATGTCGCCACCGAGTGCCCAATCGACTGTGAATAACGGCATAAAAAAGCAGGATCGCACGAAAATGTTTCCAAAAATAGCCGAGGCTACTGGTATCGGGATGGGGCGCGAGGCGCGAGGCTATCAATCCCATGCCCAGGAATAACAGGATAGGGATGTCAAGGGGTGTGCGTTGCCAGCCGAGTTTCCGCTCTGAAACAATTCGTCCGACCCAACCCAATAACACAAATGAAAGTCCAATATTGAGAAACGCTGCTGAGTAGCCGAACGGCAAAGCGAGAACGAAAATCAGAAATCCGATGTAAGTGGCGGCATCAAAGATTTCTGCTGATGTGAATCGTGAATCTCTTAACTGCAAGTTTCGGATAGCAAGATGTACCAAACGCGAAAGTTTCAATCCTGACATAATTTATGAACGAAACAGAAAGAAAATGGTTGAAAATTCAACGGAAATATAATATAATTTTTGAAATTAGCGACTTTTGACCGAGCACCATTACATTTGGATCGGGCACTTAACGAGCTGGTATCAGCACCTTGAACAAAGTACTGTTTAGACACTTTGGAACCCTCGTGAAACGAGGCCCAAGGAAACATAAATTAAAAAAGGGGATTCCACCATGCGCTTTACATATAACCTCACGGCTTTATTGTTAGGGTTTTGTCTTCTCGGGTTACTTTTCGTGCCAACTGCCCCTGCTTTTATTGAGCGCGAGTACACAATTCGAGAAGTGCTTGATGCTTGTACAAACATCGTTTTTGGCGAAGTAAAAAGTGTTGATCAGAGGCGTTTACGAGGCGTTGTTACCGTCAAAAAAGATGTCAAGGGGAAAAGTGAACTCAAGGAAATCAAGATGAACTTCGCCACTGGACATTACAAGCGCGGTACTTCACCAGAGAAAATGGTAAAACTACTCAAACCTGGTATGCCTATCATCGTTTTCTATCGTGAGCATTACGGCATAGATAGTATGTGTTTTATTGACAACGCTTGGTTTCAGATGCGTGCATATCGCGGTGGATACAGCGGCTCTTGGTGGACATTCACACACATTGACCCGATGATGTCTCGGACATTTGAGGGCAAGACAAAGGCGTTTCAAGCGATTGTCTTGGACATGTTAGCCGGCAAAATGTGGGTTGCTGCGCCGAAAGATGCCGTAAAAGTTTTGGTCCTGACAGGGAATAGCACGCATCCAACTTGGAGCCAAACCCCTGTCTATACGAACACAGCGACGTATGAGTATATGGCACTACGTGCTCTAAAAAAAGTGGGCAAACGTGCAATCGCGCATGAATCCACCAAGGAACATCAGTTGCCCCAATTGGAAAAAGCCGATATTTTGTGGATCGGATACGAAGAGATTTCGAGTTACGGACACTACCTCCTTTCCAGTGAAGTAGAAAAAAAGATTAAAACCTTCGTAAAAAAGGGCGGTATTGTCATTGTTACGGGACAGGACAGCAGTGTTGAAAAGCCGTGCGGTGTCGGATGGCTACAGGGAAGCCCGTTGAAAGGCGTTGAAAGTCCGCCAACCCAACATTTCGCCGTTACTGAAAAGGGCAATTCCCTCTTTTCTACGCCGAACAAGATTGAATCCGGTAAAATTTTTGTTGATGACGCATGGGTAGATTGGGATCGACGCGATGAGATTTTTGCGACTACCGAAGACAACAAAGAACTGGTTGTTGGGGCAAGACGGTACGGCAAGGGATTATACATTATTACCAGCCTTCGTAACGATAGCCAATATACCACTTCGATGAACAAAGCACTCATGGAGAATATTGTGCATTATGCTGTCAACCAACTCAAGTAGGAAATTATTGCGTTGATAGCACGGTCCTTGACGCATTATAGGAACTTCGTCACGACCAGTGTAATGTCATCATTGGCACTTTCGTCCTGTTGATGTGCCTGGAGGTCGGACAGGATTTCTGTCTTTATCTCTTCAGCGGACAGATGACGGCTTTGTGAAATGCGTGCTTTGAAACGCTCCAATCCATACATTTCAGCGTTCGGGTTGAACGCTTCGGTGATCCCATCTGAATAAATCACTAACAAATCGCCGGGGTGCCATTCGATTTTGGTGCTGTAATATTGCGTTGGCGTTTCAGACATTGAAATACCGACGGGCAGAAACGATGAGTCTAACTCAAGCGGGTCGTCGTTTTCACTGTCGGTGCCGTTGGCACGATAGAGGAGCATCTGCGGATGGCCTGCATTGGCAAACTCCAACCGATGGTCTGGATGAATGATGAGATAACAGCAGGTCATATAGATAAAAGCTTGCGAGTCTTCTTCAGTGACCCGTGTAATAGCTTTCATGACTTCCGGGACGGAAGCGTCAAATCGGATTTGCGTTTGTAAGCAGCTTTTCGTCATCGCTGCTACCATCGCCGAATGGTAACCGTGTCCCATAACGTCGCCGAGGAAAATGGCGACGCGGTTGTCAGAAAGTTCCAGATAGTCGTAATAGTCGCCGCCGACACTATTTGCGGGTCTGCAGTATCCAGCGGAACTAACACATGGATGCGAAATTTCCCTGTTTGGGAGGAGAGACTTTTGGACTTCAGCGGCAAGGCGCATTGATTCTTCCTGTGCGATTTCCTTGCGGATGGCACTCATCTGAATCTCAAGGTCACGTCGGATTTTATCGTTCAAAACCCGAAACATTCCCATACCGATTCGTGGCTCTCGTGCCATAGCGTTGTAAAAATCGTTCCTCGTGATTCTGAGAAATTGTGTGGGTTTCACCGTCTTAACTGTGGCACTCCGCGGTTTATTATCAATCAGGGCGATTTCTCCGAGGCAGTAACCTCTCTCATTGAAGAACAGTACTTCTGTTCCTGCCTTGATGATGCTGACTTCACCATCAATCAACAGGTAGAGTGAATCGCCTTCATCTCCCTCCTCAAAGAGTGTTGAATAGGCAGGGTAAGCAACTTCCTTTGCAATATGACAGATCGCTTTTAATTCGGTTTCTGGCAGTTCCGCAAAAAGTTCTGTCTTATGTAAAAATTGTAACTTCTCTACTTCTTGTAGCATTATCTATTCAGCCTTTGACTTTTTATAGAAAATGTGTTATTTTTAATAAGATGTTCTGGAAATCTATAAGCTGCGCTCTGGATAATTTATTCGATGGGTTAGACGAAATTTACAAATATAAGTTGAGAACAATGCAAGGCGTAAGGACCTCGTGCAATATGTTCAAGTATCTATCATGACACAGAAAAGGGAATTATGTCAATAACAGATTTTTTTAGGGGGAAAGTTCTATTCATTACCGGTGGTACCGCTTTTTTGGGGCAGCCGATGGTCGCAAAAATTTTGACTGCGCTTCCGCATGTTCAAAAAGTGTATCTTCTCATTCGAAATCGCACTGATACCGCTGGAAAGCACACTTCCGCTCAAGAACGTTTAGAAAATGAACTTCTCACTTCGGATGTTTTTGATGCGCTTCGCCGATTGCATGGCGAAAATTTTGACGTATGGGCGAAGCAGAAATTGACTGCTGTTGAAGGGGAGCTTGTTCATGAACGCCTCGGATTCAGCGATGCCGAATACCAGCAGCTTCAGGATGAAGTCGATGTTTTTATTAACATTGCAGGGCTTGTGCAATTCGATCCACCGTTTGATGATTCTCTCTGGGGAAACGCGCTCGCTGCCAAACATGTCGTCAACTTTGCAAAAGGCTGTCAGGATGCCGTGTTTCTCCATATCTCAACGGCATATGTTTGTGGAGACAAATCCGGATGGATTCCCGAAGAACTACCACTGCCCTATGAACAGTACGCGGCACAGCATCGCGAAAAAACTGGAGTGGCTATTCCAGAAACGCTCTCTGAGGAAATCGATGGACTGCTTTCTCTGAGTGCGACTATCCGTGCTGAAGCCGAGGCACCAGAAAACCTCACTTACTTCCAGCAAGAAGCGGAAGCAGAAATAAAAGGGACGCGTAAAGGACTTGACGCACAGATCGAGGAACTGAAGGCAGAGTGGCTGGAGAACCGTTTGGTCGAGGAAGGACTAAAGCACGCACGTTCACGCGGATGGAACGATACTTACACTTATATGAAATTCCTCGCTGAACAGATGGTTATGGAATTACGAGGCGAACTACCTACCGCTATTGTACGTCCCTCAATTATTGAGAGCAGCTTTGAGGAACCCGATCCCGGATGGCTGGGTGGATTTCGGATGTGCGAACCTCTGATCGTCGGTTTCGGCAAGGGGCGGCTCCCGGACTTTCCCGCGGATCCAGACATAATTCTTGATATTGTTCCTGTTGATTTTGTTGTAAACGCGATTTTGGCGGCTGCTGAAGCGACAGCAAGACGCGGTGGTATTGAAGTGTATCATGTCGCGACGGGAACACAGAACCCGCTCTATTTTCGAGGTATCTTTGAGGCAACCTACGAATATTTTATGAAATATCCGATGTTGGAAGATGGAAAACCGGTCGCTGTGCCAATCTGGAAGTATCCGAGTTTAGAGGAATTCCAACGAAAATTGGACAGCCGTATGCGCTTGGCTGACCTTGCCATTTATACACTCGGTAAGTTCCCGATGCGGGCTGCGAAGCGGAAGCGTCGTCAACTTGTCCTTAAGCAGAGCGGTGTCAAAACGCTCCTGCATTACATCCGAATCTACGCGCCTTACACGCGAACAAGTTTTGAATTTGAAACCGAGAAAACGCGTGGGCTCTATGATGCCCTGTCACCGACAGAACAACAACGTTTTAACTTCGATGTTTCACAGATCCACTGGAAACGGTATTTCCAAGAGATTCACATCCCCGGCATAAAAAGACATGTGTTGAAAATTGAGGATGGTACAGCAGATGATACGGAAGCCTCTTCTGCTGCAAAACAGGAAAAAGCGAATTCACAAGATGAGCCCGAGGAGGCTGTCACACCACCCGAACGAATTGCTCCAAAAACAATTGTAGATCTAATTAAGATACAGGCATCGCGGATTCCGGATAGAGTCGCGCTGCGAATGGCAAACGAGGATGCGTGGGAAGAGTATACTTACGCGGAGACCTATACGGTGTCGCGTCAGGTGGCGTGGCAACTATGGGAGAGCGATTTGCGCGAAGGGGACCGTGTAATCCTTATCTCTGAGAACCAACCTGAATGGTGCATCGCTTATCTCGCTGCTGTCCAGATCGGCATTGCTGTCGTTCCTCTGGACGCGCAGACACCTGCTGATGAAATTTTGGCAATCGCCGAGTTCACCGATGCGAAATCGGTTTTAGCCTCTGAAAGTGTGTTAGAGAAATCTTGTACGGTACTGTCAACGGCGGGGTTAATGTTACAGAACATCAACAAGAACTGCCAAATTGTGCGGACAGATGGCGCAGGGAACGGTGCTGTAACTACCGAGATTCCTGCCAATTTTCCCGATGTCGAAGTTACTCCCGATAGTGTTGCGTCGATTATCTTTACGATGGGTACCACCGTTGAAGCGAAAGGTGCTATGCTCACGCACGGCGGCTTCATCTCTAACGTCGAAGCAGTGGCGAAGGCACTCCCACCGACTGACACGGAGCGGATCCTGTCAGCACTTCCGTTGTACCATGCTTTGAGTTTCTCATGTAGTTTGTTGATGGCACTTTACAGTGGCACGACGGCAACTTACGTCAATGCGCTCCGTCCAACAACACTTCTGAAAACAATGCGTGAGGCGAAGACCACGGCTTTTATCGGTGTTCCACGCCTTTTTCAGATGCTTCAAGGCACTATTGAACGGCAAGCATCGCGGGCGGACACACCGGGTGAGACATTAGCAGAAAAGGCGCAGTCTGTCATGGGTGGAGAAATTCGCGTCCTTGTTAGTGGTGGCGCCTCTCTCTCCGATACGATTTACGATGGATTTCAAAAGTTTGGTATGACGCTTTATCAGGGCTATGGAATGACTGAAACCGCCCCCGTTCTCAGTGTCAATCCGTATCTAAAAAGCAAACGTGGCTCAGTGGGCCCCGCGGTGGAAGGTGTAGAGCTTCAGATTGAAAATCCAGATAGCGACGGCATCGGAGAAATCATCGCCAAGGGACCAAGCACGATGAAAGGGTACTATCGGAACCCCGATGCTACAGAGAAAGCTATTCAAAATGGATGGCTCTACACGGGCGACTTAGGTTATATGGATGCGGATGGCTATCTCTATCTCACTGGACACTGTAAGGACGTTATCGTTCCCGCCTCTGGAAAGAACGTTTATCCCGCCGAGTTAGAAACCCTCTATCGGGATACCCCGGCTATCTCCGAAATATGTGTCCTCGGCCTTCCTTACGAAGACGGATCCGATACGGCTATTCATGCCGTGATTGTGCCAAGAGCACCCGACGAGGCAACGAAAACAGAGATTCAATACCATCTTCAAGCGCGAGCAAAAGAATTACCGAGTTATCAACAATTTCACAAATTCCATCTCTGGAACGACATTTTACCAAAGACTGAAGACGGTCATATAGATCGGGAACGTCTGAGACGCAGCTTGGAGGCACATATTAAAGAGACAGCGGAACCTCAGGCAGCAGCAGAAACTGAGGGACTTACCGCACCGAAAACCGATATACCCGAGGAAATCCTGTCTACGCTCGCGAGGTTAGCACGCATGCCAGTACACCAGATTCAACGGGAAAGCCACTTAGATACCGATTTAGGACTTGATTCTCTGACGCGACTCGATCTGTTGTTGGTCCTTGAAGCCAGACTCGGTGAAACCATTCCAGATGCCTTGCTTGCTAATTTAGAGACGGTGGGCGATGTAGTCGAGTTAACCGAAACATTTCACGCAAGCACTGCGGAAAAAGAAGATACCCTTCAGGAAAAAGAACAACAGGAATTTAGGCAAACACCGCTGTGGTATGCGCGTGCCTTCCGCACCGTGGTTACTGCCATCTATCGGAACTATTTTTCGTTGAAGTGCTATGGGCTTGAGCATATCCCGCAAGAGAGTCCTTATATTATTATGCCGAATCACACAAGTCACCTTGATACATTGACAGTGATTACTGCTCTCGGAAGGGAGGCATATCAACTCTGGACGCTTGCCGCACGGGACTACTGGTTTGCGACACGCTTCCAAGGCTGGTTCGCTCGGACGTGCCTTAACGCCCTTCCGATAGAACGGGAAGGCAATTTTACTGAGTTTCTACAGGACCTCAGAGCAGCAAACGAGATAATGTCGCAAAATAACGGTTTACTCATCTTTTCCGAAGGCACGCGCTCACTGGATGGCAACCTTCAGCCTTTCAAACCCGGGGTGCTCAGTCTGCTCATCTACAATCCCGGCGTTCCTGTTATACCGGCTTATATTGATGGTACCTATCACGCGTTGCCAAAAGGTCAAAGTTTGCCCAAGAAACATCCGGTGCGCATCGTTTTTGGCGAGCCGATCACTTTCCCATTGGAAAGTTGGGGAAGCCAAGCGGCAACATCAATTGACCCCGACAGATACCAGGAATTCTTGGAATTGGCACAAAATCGCGTCGCAGAACTTGGTGCAGCGTTAAAACAACAGGAAGGCGCTTAGGGAGTTTTATCATGTCGGATCCAAACCCGAAGAAAACAGTTGCATTTTTTGATGTAGATGGTACCTTGTTGAAGTCTACAATCGTGCATTACTACATCTGGATGCGCTCTTTGCAGTTGCCCTTCCTTCTCAAACACTTGTGGTTGATCGGGTTTTTGCCCAAGATTGTCTACTATCTGATTTTGGACGGGAGAAGTCGAACGCGTTTCAATCAGGTTTTCTATCGTAATTATCGCGGTATGAATGTTGAACACGTTAAAGGATTGTCTACGAAAATATTTGAGACTTATATACGCCCGAAAATTTTCCCTGCTGCGGTATCACAGATTCAGGAACATAAGGAGCAAGGCACAGACATAGTTCTCGTAACTGGGGCACTTAATTTTATTGTGCAACCCCTGGCGGATTATCTTTCTGTTGATTGTGTGTTGGCACCACAACTTCTTGAAGTGAATGGGCAGTTTACAGGCGAACTTACAACCGTTCCGCTTATCGGAGAGGAAAAAGCGAAAGCGATGCGAAGTTACGCTGAACAGCACGAAATTTCACTGGAGGCAAGTTATGCTTACAGCGACAGTCGATCGGACCTGCCGATGCTGGAGTGTGTCGGAAATCCTGCAGTCGTAAATCCAGGAAAATCACTTCGTGAAAAGGCTCTTGCCTCTGGTTGGGAAATGCATGAATGGCTTTGAATGGTTTTCAGTTATCGGTTGTCAGCGGAATAGCCGTCGGCAGTCAGCGGTCAGCCATCAGCAAAAGGCTTCTACTTTATCAGAAAGCTTCTTTACTGAAAGCCAGTAGCCAACAGCGAATTAAAAAGGAGAATGATTATGAACGTTAGACGTTATTTTGAATCTATGTCCGAACCGAACGATACGATGTTTATTGAAATTGGGGATCGCCATCGGTTTACCCGGCGCGGCGACGATTGGGTAAAATTCCGCGAAGATCTGATCGAACTTTTAGAAACGACAATTTCTGAAGATTTATCCAAGGAATTCGCGGAAGCAACAGAAGATTGGAGTTCGGAAGGTTAGCACAGCTCCATTTTTAATCCTGTTCCGATGGTTTGTTACGGCACACGGCGTGTGCCTCCTACTTTAGAAGATTGCTTGACAAGCGAATTCCGTTGGATTAGAATAGCGATCAACGCTTATTATTAAATCAATCAGATATAAGAATCCTCTCCGAACTCCATTAAGGAAACAGCACCCCTTATGTCAGATCCAATCACTGATGCCCAAGCGTTGGAAACCGAAGGCAAACTCGCTGAAGCCATCCAAGCCTATGATAGTATTCTCAACACAACTGACGAAATATCAACCCTCGCACTGGCTAATTTTCGGTTGGGTATTATCTATCGGACGTGGCGAGAACTTTTCACGGCGCAACGGTTTTTAGCGAAAGCACATCAACTCTCCGCAAGCGACATCGAAATCCGAGACGCAATCGAAGAACTCAATCTGCATTTTTCAGAGAATCGGGAGGTGATCGCTGATGAGATGTCTCGCAAAAACAGTGACCAGATCGTGTCCCTCTTCCGTATTGCTACCGGGATTAAACTCATCACGATGGATAAAGCGGTTCAGGCGTATCCGTTGTTGAAGAGTCGGACGAAGATTTTTCCGAATGCTGCCGTCGCCAAGCACCTCCTCACCGATATCCAGATTACCGAGGAAGAACGAAACTCAGCGATTGATTTCCTGTTGGAGAGGGATTGGCTTGTTAGCACTGGTGTGTCTCTTTACACAATAGCGGAGAGCGGGTTGTATGCCTTTTATACAGCACTTGCGCAGTTACATGTCGCCAATGCGGCTTATTCGGAGGCGGTGACGTGTTATGAACAGGCGTATTGGTTAGATGCGTCGCAACACCATCTCCGCTACCAACAGGTTATCTGTCACGCCGAAGCAGAGGAATGGGACGCGGCAGTCGAGATGCTTGCACAACTTCCGACGGAAGTTCCTGAAAACGTAGACTCAGTGGCGTATCATACTGCTGTCGCGCGGAGCTATCATCATGTCTATCAAACGACTCAAGATGAGGATGCCAAGCAGAAAGTCATTGAAGCGTGTGAAGTGGTGTTGCGTCTGGATAAGAAGGCGAGAGAGATTTCAAAACTCCTCGCGACGTATCAGGGGAAAAGGAGTTGGTGGCGTAGGTGATATGTAATCGTTATGCATAGGTGTCTCTGAATTGACCTCTATGGTAGGGTTGGGAAACCGTACCTACCAAATGTAGCACAATGTGAGATAACGCGATTGACAAAAAGGGATGCATCTGATAAAGTATCACCATATTTCGGATTTTTCTTGGTGAGGTTGAAAACTTCATTCTAAGATTTGTGGAGGAAAAAGATGCCAGCACGTTTAGCAATAGATGGCGGAACGCCCATTATCGCAGACGCTATACCCGGCGGAATGCACGGGCCCAGTGTAATAGATGAGCGTGAGATCAACGCTGTAACCGAGGTCTTGCAGAGCGGAAAACTTTTTCGGTTCGTTGAGGATTCAAATGTAGCCAGTTTTGAGAAGGAGGCAGCGGCGTACCTTGGTGCAAAACACGCTTTGATGGTGAACTCAGGCACCTCTGCGATTATCTGCGCGCTGACCGGCGTTGGTATTGGACCGGGAGATGAAGTGATCGTCCCGGGTTACACCTTCATCGCAACCGCCGCTGCTATCGTCGGTGTCGGTGCGATTCCAGTCATAGCGGAAATCGACGATTCGCTCGGCTTGGATATTGCCGATGTGGAACGGAAAATTACGCCACATACGAAAGCGATCTTGCCGGTACACATGCAAGGTGTACCCTGCCGGCTCGAAGCGATTGTCGAACTCGCCCAGAAGCATAATCTTTTGGTTGTTGAGGATTGCTGCCAGTGTGTCGGCGGACAGTATAAGGGGAAATATGCTGGAACGTGGGGAGATGCTGGCGCGTGGAGTCTCAACTACTACAAGGTAATCTCCTGTGGAGAGGGCGGACTCGTCTTTAGCGACGACTACGATGTTTATGAACGCGCAGCGTTCGCAGCGGAACCCGGTTTACCAATGTGGATGAGCGATTCTGAATGGCAGAACAAGCCTTTTTCTCGGCAGTGCTATCGAACGAGTGAAATTTTAGGAGCAATCGCACGCGTGCAACTCTCAAAGTTAGAAGGCATCTTGGGACATACACGCCGACTCAAAAAAGCATTCACCGCCGAACTCGCTGAGAACCCGAAAGGCTATGTCCGTCAACACGTAGATGACCCCACCGGCGAGTGCGGTATTAGTGCTGCGATTATCGTGCGTGATGTGGAACTCGCTAAGAAGTACTCTGATGCGCTCAGTGCAGAGGGGTTGAGGGCAGGTACCGCTTACAACGAAGGCTTCCCCGACAGACATATCTATACCTATTGGGATTCCATCCTGTTCAAGCATTCGCCTGACGCTTCCGGGTATCCATGGAAGGATCCGCGCTATAAAGGGGATGTTGAATATTCACGGGATATGTGTCCGCAGACCTTGTCGATTCTCGGTCGTGCGCTACGATTTGGGTTTAACGTGAACATGCAAGAAGAGCACGCCCGATTGATGGCAGCTGCTATCAACAAGGTGGACGATGCCCTTGGATAAGGCAGTGTTTATTCTGGTGCGACGGGGATAACGTAGGTACGCCGACCAACTTCGGTGAAGCCGAGTTTTTCCGCCACGCGAAGTGAGGCGAAATTGTCTTCACCGCAGCTCCAAGCTGGCACTTTGCCTCTCGCCTGAATTTCTTGGGCGACAAGGGACGCAGCGGCGGTAGAAAAACCTTTTTCACGCCACGGTTCCAGTGTAGAGACACCGATGTCGGCATGCAGGTCGGTCTCTGCATACGTATGCGCGATCGCAACGATATTGCCGTCCACAACGGCTCCAGCGGCGATGCCGTCTGTTACCATTGATGCGTGTGTCTCGTAACCGTTGCCTCGCACTTCTGCGGGTGCCTGTGCAAGACGTTCTGTATCTGCCAGTGTTAGCAGACGAACTGCCATATTCGGTACGGGCTGGGTTATCCAGCCCGTACAGACAGGCTCTAAAAGCGCGTGACAGACATCTCCGTAATAACGAATAGATGTGTCTCTGCCGGCTTCAATAAGTGCCCCGAGAGATGCAGCACAGGAACTGTCAACGTTAACACAGCCCCATCCATCGGTCATTTTTAGCAGTTGCCACAATGCATCAGCATTGGTGCCGAAACCGCACGGCTCATCCGCACAATAGGCATCAAAAACGAGGGCGGCATCAACATCCGGTAGTGAGCCAGCGATATAGGCATCGCACATTCCGTGCTTCAAGCGGGCTGCAGAGATAACCGTTGTCGGTGTATCACCTATCATATCAGCCAGAACAAGACATTCTTGGGGTGTAAGTTTAGTCATTGGGATAGCCATTAGCCATCAGCGGTCAGCAGTCAGTAAAGAAGTGGTCAGCCCCTCTTCTGAAAGTCGATAGCTATTAAAGAATCTTTTATAATCCAGAGACAATTGGACTCAACCGAAAACCACCGTGAAACATAGTGAAACGGTGCTGAGATTTGATAGTAAAAAAAATGAAGATTACGATTTTAGGTTCAGGTACCTCAACAGGTGTTCCTGAGTATCAATGCGACTGCGAAACCTGCGAAGATGCGCGGGACGTTAACTCAAAAAACTACCGGACGCGTTCATCGATCCATATTGAGAAAGACGGAAAAAACCTTCAATTCGATCTCGGACCTAATTTCATGGATCAGATCGTCCGGAATCGTATTGATCGGATAGATGCTGTTATCTTCACGCACTCTCACGCCGACCATGTCAGTGGAACAAACGACATCGTGATGCCGTGTCGAAAACAGCAGATGGATATGCCGATCTACGGTCCCGAGCAAACAATGAATATTTTACAACGCAACTTCGATTATATGTTCACAAAGGAGACGTTCCAAGGCGGTGGCGTCGGGCATCTGCTGCCAAATGTGATTGAAGAGAAAGAGAGATTGGCGTTGCATGGATTCGATATTACGTCGATTCCAGTCGAACACGGGAACGTTCCAACTTACGGTTATCGGATCAACGATTTCGGGTATCTACCGGATGTCAAACGGTTGCCGAAGGAGTCCCAAGATCTACTAAACGGGATTGAAGTGTTGGTAATCGATGCGCTCAGTTTCAATCCGAGACACCCGACACATCTCTCTGTTGGTGAAGCATTGGAAATTAGTGCTGCCCTGAAGCCGAGGGAGACCTATTTTACGCATATTATGCACCGATTGGATCACCGGTATTTTCCTGAGCAGTGCAAGGAGATGGAGATTGAACTGCCTGATAACGCCTACCTCGCCTATGATGGGCAGGTCATTCAGCTTTAATAGCCGTCGGTTATCGGAAACCGTCACGATGGTTTCCGATAACCACAAGCCATTCCTTATCGTCCGAATCCGCCACCCGGAGGCGGTTTCCGTTGCTGCAGAATAACACGGTCACCTGCCTTGAGCCCGCTTTTAACAACGACTTGTGTTTCGTTCTGCATACCAACTTCAACCTCTGTACGTGTGCCTTTGCCTCCGCCACCGTCATCAATCATGACGGATTTTCCTTTTAACATTGTAATGTTAGCACGCACGCCGTCGGCTTTCTTTTTCCCTTTTACCAGAAGCGATAGCGTTGTTGGCCCCGGACGGAGACCGCGTTGTGAACCGTCAAGACTAATAGTGATGTCGTTAGCACCAACGTTTGTCACAGTGCCTCTGAAAATTTTCTCGCTGATATTTTGGACTTCAATCGGTTGATTGACCTTATAGGGTTTGGTATCATCAACTTGGGCGGTGAGTGTCGCCCCTGCTTCGTTTATAAGAGCATCGAGCGGTAGCAGCAAGACATCCGTTTCTTCATAGGTAATGATATCGACATCTGCGCTCATACCTGGACGGAGTTCCTCTGGGGATCCACTGACTTCTATCATCACTTCAAATGAGATGATATTATCTTGCTCCTGCCCACTCGGTGAAATCTCATAGACTTTGCCATCGTACGTTTTGGTTTGATAAGCGTCCACCTTAATTTCTGCACGCTGGTCGAGACGAAGGCGTTCCATATCGACTTCGTTGATGAAAGTTTTAACGACCATTTTGGACGGATCAACGATCGTCATAATCGGCGGACTTTGCGAAAATGCGGAGCGTCCAGAAGTCACAATCTCGCCCTCTTCCAGTTCGAGTAACGTAACAATCCCAGCCATCGGTGCCCTGATTGTGGTCCAATCAAGCCGTTCTGCTTCGTTTTTCAGACTACTTTCCCTCCGAAGTTTGTTTGCTTCAGCACTAACTCTGGATTGTTGTGTTAGCAATTTCTCATTGTCGAAAGTCGCTACTAGTTCATCTAACCGAGTTGTGGAATTGTCGACACGAAGTTGTGCCTCTTCCTCTGCTTTCTGCCGCATTGTTTTCAGGTTTTCAAGGTTCCGTTTCTCATTTGCCAATATCGCCTCGCGTGTTACGATGGCAGTCTCACGTGTGTTTATCGTTCGCTCTTGTGAGGTGATCGCTTGATTTTGTGAATCCACCCGTTTCTTGGCATTTCCGTGTTGCACTTCGGCATTTGCGTGCTGCGCTTGCGCGTCTTCGAGTGCCTTTTTGGAAACCAATCCCTTGTCAAAGAGCTCGGTGTTGCGATCGAGTTCTGATTTGGCGTTATCTAAAGAAACCTTTGCGGATGTGAGCGATGCCTCATTTTCAGATAACGTAATCTTTGCTTGTTCAAGTGCTATTTTAGCTTGCTCTAAAGCAATTCTATCCTGAGCAAGCGAATTCTTGGTGGTCTGGACATTTGTTTCTGCCTGACTGACCTGTGTTATAGTTGTGGCTTGGGTGGTCTCAAGGTTCGCTTGAGCGATTTGCAAATCTGCTTGAGCCTGTGTGAGTTGGCTGTCAAGCCGCTCGTCTTTAAGCGCAATGTTTAGTTTTGCTTGCATGACTTGTGCTTCAGCGGCTGCGACGTCTGCTTCTGCTTGTTTTTTCCCCTCTTCATAGAGTTCTGGATCGAGTTCCAGCAGTATCTGATCTTTTTCGACGCTGTCGCCGTTTTTAACGTGGAGGTTGATGATTTCACCTTCCACGTTGGATTTTATCTCTACATCAATGAGGGGTTCCAGGTTACCGGTTGCACTGATGCGCATTTGGAAATCGCCACGTTCAACGACCTCGATTTTCTGCTCTTGGGTTGGATCTTGTCCATTTCCACCACGCCCCAAGACGACCCAACCGATTGCAACGACGAGGACCAAAACCACGGCAGCAGCAATAATTACTTTTTTCAAGGGTAATCCCTCCTATAGTAGTTGTCAGTTGTCGGTGCGGTTTTTCTACGAAAAACCTTTCGGTCGTCGGTTAAGAGCGTATTGTTTATCAACACCCTCATGTAACCGACTAACTGATAACCGAAAGCAGACGAAATCTGCGAACCGAGAACCATTCTTCAAATAACCTAATCGGACCGAAGTGCTTCGACGGGTGTAAGTTTTGCCGCCTTGTTGGCGGGATACAATCCGAAGAAAACACCAATCGCTACAGAAACAAGCAGGGCAATAAACATTGTTCCGAATGAAATCACTGAGGGCCAATCGCTGCCTTCCCAGACAAACTTGGAAATAAGAGCGGCTGTTCCTTGTCCCATAAAGATGCCCGCGATGGCACCAATAATTCCGCCGGCGAGGGTAAGCACGGCTGCCTCAACGAGAAACTGTGCAAGAATATCGCCGCGAGTTGCTCCGAGCGCCTTCCGCAATCCGATCTCTTTCGTCCGGTCGGTTACGGAGACGAGCATGATGTTCATCACACCGATACCCGCCACCATAAGCGCGATACCTGCGATACCGCCCATGAGTGCTTTCATGACTAAACCTACTTTTTTGGCGGTTGCTAATTCCTCTGTAGCGGTCCAATAGTTATATTCTTCTCCTGTGTTATTATGTTGCCTTCCTAAAATTTGTTTGGCATCGGCTATGGCGATCGGGATCGTTTCAATGTCTACAGCTTCTACGCGGATACGCTCCACATCATCGCGTCCCTTAAACCGTTGTTGTAGCGTTGTTATTGGGATAACGAACCTGTCGTCCCAGCCAGAAGTGTCCATAGCGTCGCCTTTTTCTTCCATAACACCAATCACTTTAAGGCGGACTTCATAAAGCCCTCTCCTGCCACGCCAGTAAGACTGACGCGATGCTTTAATCTCTTTTCCGACAGGATCTTCGTCAAGAAATACCTCTTCGGCGATCTTGGAACCGATAACAGCAACACTACTCGCCGCTTCTACCTCATCCACTGTGAAGAACCTACCACTTGATGGATACCAATTATGCGACTGATCGTATCCAGCAGTTGACGCAACGATACGTGACTCCTTGGTCCTCCCCTTGTAGCTCACGCTCCAGCCGGGCATGTCATCTTCGGCGACAACGTTGACAATCCCTCTGGCTCTCTCAAGGATCGCGAATGCATCTTCGGTTTCCAAATCCTCAGCACGGTTTCTTTGCCATCGGCTTCTTCCACGCACGGCAGATCCGGCAGCGCGACTTAAAGTCCCGGACTGTTTATCCCAATCGTCTTTATAAATTTCGATCATTTTCGTGCCACCTGTCCGCTCAATCTCCCGTAGGACCATGGCACTTGAACCATCACCGACGGATACCATACTGACAACAGAACCAACGCCGACAATAATCCCTAAGATTGTGAGAGCGGAACGGAGCGGGTTTCGCCGCAAATTCGAGATGCCGAGTATAATACATTCCATCAAATTCATACAAGTTCCCTCCTAATCTATTCTAAGTGCCTCAATTGGTGTGAGTGCAGAGGCTTTTATCGCAGGATAGAGCCCGAAGCAGATGCCGATTGCTGCGGAAAACGACACTGAAATCGCGATCCACTGCTTAGAGACAACCGAGGGCCATTCGGGAACGATCTTGACGATGTTAACGGCAAGCATTGCCATGCCCTCTCCAGCGAGGATACCCAACCCAACACCGATTGCACCGCCTATCGTACACATTAAGACGGCTTCCACGAGGAACTGCGTCAGAATGTCCAAAGGTTTGGCACCGATGGCTTTTCGTAAACCAATCTCACGCGTGCGTTCCGTAACGGCGACTAACATCATATTCATAATACCGATACCGCCAACAAGGAGTGAGAACCCAGCGATACTCCCCAATGCGATTTTTATGACTTTGCTAATTTTGTCCAACTGTGCCATACCTTCTCGCATATCCCAGATTGAGAAGAAATCGTCTTCGCCGTTATGCATCTTTCGGAGGACGGTTTTCACCTCTTCAATCGCTTGTGGAACCTCTTCGACGGTATGCGCATGGACTGAGAGCATCACAATTCTATCGTTACCCGTAAAACGTTCCTGTGTTGTTGTAATCGGGATGAATATCATGTCATCAAGATTCCATCCAAATCTCAGGCTGCGTCCTCGAGTTTCCATTGTGCCGACAACGGTGAAACGTTCGGTGATCCGCTTCTGATCTCTTCTACCGTACCGATCGAAACGCCCCCCGGGACCTTTACCGATTTTAATCTCTTTTCCTATAGGTGACGTATTGCCAAAGAGAGAGGCAACCACTTCAGATCCGATCACGCAAACCTTTGACTCATTATTAATATCTTCATCCGAAATGAAGCGTCCCTGTTGGATGTTCCAATCCATTGCTTCAGCAAACGATGCATTTACGCCGTTATAGCCCGTCCTGTGTTCTGCGCCCCCGGCGGCTTGGGCAAGCACACCGCGCCATTCAGGGATTCGCGGTACAACTAACTCTACAGATGGACATTCCGCCTCAATTGCTAATACGTCTTCGTATTTAAAGTATTCATTACTACGATTCGGGACCCACCGTCTGCCGCCTACTCGTTTATGGCTGCTCCGATACATCGTGAATTGGTTCACGCCTCCGAGCTTCTGTGCGTCTTGTAAGACAATCGCCTTCGCGCCATCACCGATGGCTATCATTGCCAGCACTGAGGCAACACCGATAATAATACCGAGCATCGTCAGCAATGAACGTAATTTGTTGCTGCGAATGGCTAAAACGCCAACAGATATCCCTTCAAATATACGCATTCCATGCCTCCAAATTAAATATAGACTTCTATACTTAATCGGTTAGACAAAAATAAAGTAAATAAAGTTCGATTTTTTTATGCCAATTTCTTTTTTATAGAAACGATTTCCAAATCGCGCGTTTATGGCATTTTTGACTATTCTGTTAGACGCAATTAAGTGAAATAAGTTTATTGTATTTTGGGATGAATTCTTGGCTTAACGGATGGTGATTGAGAATTTTAATGAAAATTGAATGAAAAAAGGCGCGTTTGGGAAACGCGCCTACAAGAATAGATATTGATTAGAGAGTCCTACTTTTAATCCTGACGGAGTGCTTCGACCGGAGGAAGGCTGGAAGCTTTGAGTGCCGGATACATACCAAAAAAGATACCAATCACCGCGGAGAATGAAACCGAAATCATAACCCATTGCATAGAGACAACTGAGGGCCATTCGGGAACGATTTTAGCGATTTTAACAGCGATCATAGCCATACCTTCGCCAGCGAATATGCCTAACCCGATGCCGATTAACCCGCCTATACCACACATTATAACGGCTTCCATTAGAAACTGAGCTAAGATATCTAAAGGCTTGGCGCCAAGTGCCTTTCGGAGTCCAATTTCACGGGTACGTTCGGTGACAGCAACTAACATCATATTCATAATGCCGATACCCCCAACGAGAAGCGAGAACCCAGCGATACTACCGAGGGCGATTTTAATCATCTTGCTGATTCTCTCTAACTGCGCCATGCCTGCACGCATCTCCCGAATTCGGACGAAGTCATCTTGGTTTTTATGCCGTTTTCTGATGACCGATTTCACCTCTTCAATCGCTTGTGGGACAGCGTCAACAGTATTTGCGAAGACCATAATATTCCGAACCTGATCGTTCCCGGTCAAACGCTCTTGTACAGTGGTTACAGGGATAAAGGCGAGGTTATCGTAACTCCATCCAAACTGGAAACTTGTTCCTCTTGCGGCAAGTGTGCCGACAACCGTGAGACGTTCGGAGGATCGCCTTCTCGTTCTCCGTCCCCATTGATCGCGGTAGCTAATCCTCTTTACGATTTTGATTTCTTGTCCTATGGGAGATTTATTGCCGAACAATTCGGTCGCCATTTCATCTCCGAGGACACAAATTTTTGTTGCGTTTTGGACATCCTCATCTGTAATGAAGCGTCCTTCTTTAACGTCCCAATCCATTGCAGTTGTATAGTTCGCATCTACCCCGTTATAGCCGGCACGGGTTTCAGTACCGCCCGGTCCCTGAAACAGCACGCCTCGCCAATCCGCAATTCTCGGTGTGACAACGCTCACAGATGGACATTCCGCTTCGATAGCCAACACATCTTCATATTCCATGTATTCATTACTACGGATGCGGACCCATCTATTGTTTTCTCGTTTGTATGAGGTCTGGTATAGCGTAATTCGGGTTGCGCCGCCCATTTTCTGGGCGTCTTGTATCACAATTTCCTTGGCACCGTCCCCGATCGCTATCATTGCTAGTACGGCTGCAATACCGATGATAATACCGAGCATGGTCAGCAATGAACGCATCTTATTTGCGCGAATCGCGGCGATGCCGATGGATAGCCCTTCAATTAAACGCATATTTCCTCCTGAACTTTTTTGAGTGTTTATTGTCATTAAAGGTGTTTATTGCGAGTGTTAGACATAATTATCGTAAATTGGTTTATACAAGTTTCATATAAACAGATTTAAAATGGTTAGACTGAGGGATATAGCGATTTCGTTATATAAAGATTGGATTAATTTTCGGACGAATAAAGCAGAAATTCTACATGCTTATACCAAGATGGCCCCTCAAAAAAGACAAGAATTTTTTACAATTTAATTTGACAAACGCGAGTGGATGGTGTATAATTTAAACAACACCGCAAAGAAATATCGGTGTGATTTGCAAGCATATATTGCACTCGTAGTTGCTGACAGCGTATTTGTTGTTGGCAAGTTTGTATTATAAGGCATATCGGGGCGTAGCGCAGCCCGGCTAGCGCGTCTGCTTTGGGAGCAGAAGGTCGG
>CAZGAW010000082.1:0-23703 GCA_964523645.1 uncultured bacterium
ATCCAAAACTTCATGCGGCAATTACAGGATGGTTAATTTTTCGTGAGGCAAATTGAAGACAAGCGACAATGTCTTCGTATTCCAGCAGTGGCATTTCCTCAAGGATTTCTTCAAAAGAGAGCCCAGCTGCCAGCAAATCTAAGACATCCGTTACCCGAATCCGCATTCCTCGAATGCAGGGGCGTCCACCGCACTGCTCTGGATTAAAAGTGATTCTGTTCATGGCCTGTATCTCCTTTTTTGGTTAATCATAACACATCTCGTGAGAGAATATCAACCGAAACAGGACATATGTCAATCTCCTCAGATTCGCAGTCGCGTAATTCATTGTGCCTTAAGCAATATTTTTAGAAAGGAATTACGTTCTCGTTCACAATTATAGCGTCGTTGAGAGTAGTTATCAAACGTTTCCAGAGTTATTCACCTTTAGGTTGCCATCGGAGAAAAATGTACGGTCTTTTGAAGACACAACTCGAACGCGACACGAATTGCCCAAACTTTAGTTTAGTATAATATGCGTTCAACAAATGTTCTTATCTGTGGGAGGTGTGAGAATCTATTTACCGGAATGGCTTGAAAAGGGAGTTGGCAAAGCGCCGAGAGGATGCGCTTCTGGAATTTTCCTATCTGCGCTCTGCCAAAATCTCCTTCTGAATCCAGTATAACTGAAATCATGATGACGTATGATGTATGAATGGGTTTCAGTCTGAATCCAGTATAACTGAAATCATAATGACTTATGAATTATGAATGGATTTCAGTCTGAATCCAGTATAACTGAAATCATAATGACTTATGAATTATGAATGGATTTCAGTCATGTTTATAATTATACATGAATAGACTTAGTTTTGCAAAAAAAAATGCGATTTTCGTACAAAAAATCTTGTTTTAGATGAATTTTCGCAAAAAATGTGTAATTATTACCGCGAACGCTGCGCTTTCAGACAGAGTTCCGTACCAAATTTAAAGATAAATGATTCATAAAGGTCGGTTGATTGTGGAAACGGATAAGTTTTCATCGGGGATAGATTGGAATTGTAGAGACAGGAAGAAGGCAACTGAACAGATCACGGTAGATGCTGCTATAGAAATGTAGATTACGCGTGAGGATTGATATTACCTATGCCAAGGCATAGACACCGCGCCGGACCCTCACAATCTCACCGGTTTCTACAAGATGGGTGAGTTCATTTTTAATCGAGCCGGGATTTCCCTGAATTGCTTCAAGGAGCTCAGATGTTGTTTTTTCGCCATCCGAAAGCATATCGAAAATCTGCACATGAAATGGAGTACGCTCGAGTTTGCCGCCCCTCAATCTCATCAAGATACGGTTCGCTTGCGCCTTAGAGACTCCGAGCAAATATTCAACACGTTTTCGGTTCCACGAGGCATCCATGCTTGCGTATTCTGCCTCGTATCCCTCACGGATCCGAATCGTTTCTGAGAGTTTATCCAGCCCCCCAGCGATCTCAAAGTCTTCCCAATCGAACAATTCCGTCTCTGGTGCATCGGTGACAGACGGTATCCGTAAAGCCGTGTTGAGAACCAGTGTTTTGCCTGATGCCTCACTGAATCCAGCGATCCCGATCATCTGTGTCAGGGCACCGATAGCATTCTGTTCGTAGAGTTCTTGTATCCGTTCATCTTCAAATTGATAAGGGTTCATCGTCAAGTTATAATTTAACGGCTCCGCTTGGTTTCCAAATAGGATTTTCGCCTGTTCCCATACGAATTTCGGATGCCAATAGGGCGTGCCAACGATCCAGACAATATCAGCAGCTTCAAAGATGGATTGTAGACCTTTGATGCGGTCGTAGTAAACGTCAGCAGTCTCAAAAGCGGTTTGCAACTCCTCAGAGTGTGCAGGTGTATCTTTGATGAGATCGTGGTAGTTGATAATATTATCAAGAAGATTTTTCAACATTATCTTCGCGCTTGTACTTGAGATAATGACATGGTTACGATCTGGATGCCGCTCCGTTTCCTGATAGATACCGGTAAAAAAGCGATTCGCAACTTCAGAAAGGCTAAACACATCCCAATTGATCTCATAGTTTGCGATGGCATGGAAGGTATGTGGCGCGCTCCGCAGCTGAAAAGATTTATTGCCTGAGAGCGGTGTCTCCTGCAACTCAACCCTCTTCACTGAGACAGTCTCTTCAGAAAATACTTCTTTGAAACAGTCTTCTGAAAACGCTGGTGATATGAACACAAGGTCCTGAATCTCTTGATGAATTCTTGGCGGTAACCAGAACCGCAAAGTTCCGTTATCGACGAACATCGGCGCATCCATATCGCGGGTATAATACGCAAAAAATGCCTTCAATTGATCCCATAACGTCCACTCCGGGTCGCGATACACGTTTGGGAGTTTCTCTATGTTCTCTGAGGTCGATATGTCCAAAATCTCAAGTTGGATTGCTCTATCTGTATCTATTGCAATTCTATTCTCATCTTTATCTCTATAATTTACCTGACACATCTGCTGAACAATGCTATTTTCTAACCTCTCAAACGCCTGAACAACAGTACGAATTCGCTTGGCGATATCGCCGTGTTGACTGTTTGTAATCCGAATAGCGTTCAACACTGTTTTCGCGAATTGACCCAACGCTGTGCCGCTCCAATTAATCAGCCAGCTTTCAAGAATTTCGCTTGGCAGATGATACTGTGAAAAAAGTTTCGCTAACTGGGATTCAGAATCATTTATAATACAGACCCTATCGGGAATCACCAACGCATTAACAAACGCCGCATACCGTCGATCCAGAAAGAGGTTCGGAATCTCTGATACGATGACCTGCTTCTCTTTGAACGTCTCGAATTGAGAAAGATACCCGCGCATTTGACACGCGGCATAAACCGGACAACTCAGGCAAATGTTCTTATTCGGATCACCGCCTTTCTGCTCTAATGCATCACATCTCTCGGCATCTTCGCAGACGTTTCCTCGCGCGAAAGGGTTCTGCATCCGTTCAGCAATCGGTATCCATTTCGCCTGTTCCCAACGATGGTTTCGCGGCTTCCAGTGTCCTACTGAAATGCCCTGCCCTTCGTAATATTGCTCTGTTTCTTCGGCATCGTGTGAGGTACTTGCGTTGATCCATATAGGTGTGGTATCAAGAAACGTCGTTTCGAGTTCATGTTTCTTTTCAGTGCTCATTGAACCCGTGATAATCCCAAGAATGCGAGTTTCGTTTTCAGCGTGATACCTCTCCTCCAGCACTGTAGTGGGTTTCACTTTTTCAAGGAGTGGTCTCGGTCGCTTAATTCCAATCGGAGAAAGTTCACCGCGTTGCACAGCAAGGATTCTTTCATTTACAATCTGTTCTGTTTCTAACGATGCCATGATATCGAAATCGTCGAAATCCTGTGTATCCACGAGGGCTTCGTCTGTCAGATCTAATTCCGATGCTGGAGCGGGTTCATGGAGCAGTTCTCGCAAAATATCGAGAAACGCAAAAAGCACATCTTTGGAAATGATGGGCGGGTTTAATAGGCTGCCCGTAAGAATCTCGTACCGGGCATCCCAGCGCGTGTAGCCTTTATCCCCAACAATCTTCACATAGGTATCTCGGTCGCGGTGATGGTCTATGTTGGGTAGATACTTATGAATATACTGCTTTGCGTCCGTTGTGTTTGGGTGGAGATAGTCTGGCACTCGACACGAAAACCGCAAGCCGCCACCCTTGAGTAAAGTGAGGAGCGGGTTCATAACAGCGTTGACGAGTGCCTCCAGACAGGCGACAACGGCATCAGGCGCGTCTCGGATCGACCTATAGGTGAATTCGATGTCGTGCCAATTCGCTCCGTCACGCGCAGATGGCGTTCCTGTATAAACCTGAATACCCCACGACGAAAACCATCGTCTCGGCTCCCAATTGAGTATACCTTGTCGTCTTAAAAGACGCGTGCCGCCGCAATACGCTGGACCCCGATCAAATTTCGGTGCCTGTCCAATCGGCATAAAGGAAATATCTGCCTGTTCAAGGTCATGCAAAAGCAACGGATATCGACGCGCACAATAAACAGTATAGTGGTAAGGGTACTCACCTTGCAATGTGGGTGAGACAATTGTCTCGCGCTGCTGTAGGTCTTTTCCTCGCCGTTCATGGCACTGTTGGATAATATCCTTTACGGATTCCATGTAGAGAAAGTCTCCATAGAAAATATACGCTATCGGGTTTTCAAGAACCTTAAAAAACGACTTAAGAACGTCGCGTGAAGATTGCGAACCTAACGCCGTTTATGAAGGTTGGGAGAAAGCGTCTCGTTATCTTCCTTTCTCAGGTTCATTGCTGTGGATGGAGCAGGGGTCATCGCACCATTTGGATTATTATGCTATAAATGAAATAAATTGTCAAATACATCTTTGTCGAACGTCTCAATATTGGTTTGCAAGCCTTCCTAAAAAGTGGTATAATTCCGTCATAACTTAATACACAATACCTTGGAGATTGCTTTTGAATATTGATACATTAAAAGGAAAAACAGTTGGAGCTGCTGTTTCAGGCGGCTTGGATAGTTGCACCATCACCAAATGGTTAGTCGATAATGGGGTCAAGGTCGTCTGTTTTACGGCAGACCTTGGACAACCTGACGAACGAGACGTTTCTGAAATCAAGGAACGGATGTTGGCATGCGGTGCGGAAGATGCTATTATTGTCGATGCGAAAGACGCGCTTGCGGAAGCAGGTATCCGCCTTATTCAGTGCCAAGCGACGTACGAAGGTGGGTATTGGAACACGACGGGCATCGCGAGGCATGTCACAGTGAAAGCGCTCCTGCCAGAGATGGAGAAACGCGGAGTCTCCATCTTGACACACGGGGCAACGGGCAGAGGCAACGATCAGGTGCGGTTTCAACTTGCTACCAATATGCTCAACCCACACTTTGCTGTCTATGCACCATGGCGGGATCCGAATTTCCTCAAAGTCTTCGGCGGCAGGAAAGAAATGATAGACTTCTGCCAAGCACATAATTTACCGATTACTGCCACACATGAGAAACCCTATTCAACCGATGCAAACCTGTTAGGATTAACACATGAAGCCGGGCGGCTCGAATCACTGAAAACGCCAGCAGGTTTTATTACGCCCGGGATGGGAGTTCATCCCAAAGATGCCCCTGATGATGTAGAACACTTTACCGTCACCTTTGCACGCGGCATGCCTGTTGAAGTTAACGGAAGTCCCGTTACAGCACTTCAGAGCCTGACAGAAGCAAACCGCATCGGTGGACGGAACGGGGTCGGTATCGGCATCCACACCGTCGAAAATCGATTTGTTGGGATTAAGAGTCGTGGCGTTTATGAATCGCCCGGGATGGAATTGTTAGGGAAGTGTTACGAGTATCTGCTTCAACTGATTTTAGATAGGCGGGCGCGCAGACACTTTGATGACGTAGCTACCACGATTGCGGAACAGGTTTATCAAGGGTACTGGTTTGATGCTGCCACACAAGCATTGCTATCTTCGATTCAACCGCTGACTGACTTAGCAAGTGGGACCATCACAGTGGCACTCTACAAAGGTAATGTCGCGTTCTACGCCGCAGGCGGGGCACCGCATTCGCTCTACTCTGAAGAGACGGCGTCTATGGAAGCAATTGGCGATTTTGACCATGCGGATTCAGAGGGGTTTTTAGCAGTACTCGGCGTAGGGGCGCGGGCATCGGCAGTTGCAGGGCAGACAGAGGAGTAGACGTTAAGGCACTTCAATTTTTGCGAACACCTGTGAGATAAGACTCTCAACATCGCGTCCGTCCGCCTCTGCTTCATAACTGATGATGACTCTGTGTCTGAGGACATCCATACCGACTGCGTGGATATCTTCAGGCGTAACATAACCTCGCTGAGAGAGGAACGCTCGCGCCCTTGCAGCAAAAGCAAGGAAAATGGTCGCGCGTGGTGAGGCACCGTATTCAATTAACGTACTAAGTTCGTCCAACTGATACGCTTCCGGCGCGCGCGTCGCACACACCAAATCGACAATATAATTCTCCAGCTGCTCTGCCATATAGATGCTTCGAACCACTTCCCGAAATCTGATAATGTCCTCTGGGGAAATCACTGATTGAATGGAGGAGATCTCTTCGGTTGTCATCCGCCGGAGAATTTGCAATTCTTCTGCATGTGAAGGATAGTTAACTTTAATTTTCAGCATGAATCGATCCACCTGCGCTTCAGGCAGCGGATAGGTGCCTTCATGCTCAATCGGATTTTGGGTTGCCAGAACGAGAAACGGATCATCGAGTGGATATGTCGTGCCACCGATTGTCACCTGACGTTCCTGCATTGCCTCAAGTAAGGCACTTTGGACTTTAGCGGGTGCGCGATTTATCTCATCTGCGAGGATAACGTTGGCGAAGATGGGGCCTTTTTTTGTGTAAAAATCACCCTTCTGTTGATCGTAGATGAGTGTGCCGACGAGGTCAGCGGGGAGCAGATCCGGTGTAAATTGAAGACGGTTGAAAGAAGCGTCAATCGTCTGCGCAAGCGCGCTCACGGCGGTTGTCTTCGCCAGCCCAGGGACGCCTTCGAGCAGGATATGCCCGTTGCAGAGTAACCCTATCACCAATCCCTCTAACAACGCGTTTTGCCCAACGATCACTTTTCCTGTCTCTGTGAGAATCTGCTGTATAAACCCACTATCTGCTTGGATGCGGGCATTCATCGCTTCTAAATCGTAATTTTGCATGTTTTAATGGCTATCAGTCGTCGGCTATCGGCTTTCAGTAAAGTGCCTTGTGCTTATTCAACACTGTTTTTACCGATTGCTGATGACTGACCGCTGACTGCTATTTAAGTGAAAAACGGTTGCGTTTCACCTTCCTGAAAGGACTGCTCAAGCCATGGATCCTCGGTCTTCTGCCTGAATTCAATAACCTTTTGACGCATTTCGTTGGCTATGTCCTGTAATTCCGGCACGTCAATGAGGTTTCTCGCTTCTGCTGGATCGTTCTCCATATCAAATAAAGCCTCGCGGCTTTGCTGTAGAAAATCGGTCCGCTGTCGTTTACCGAGTTGCTGGACGTTGTCATTCCGTACCGCCGTCCATGAGATTGAACGGAACAGATCGCTTGGCAGCGGGGTTTCCAATTGATATGCCAGATTGCGGACGTACTTATACCTTCTACCACGTAACACACGATACGGATAGTAGTTCGTCACCTCGTGGAAGCAGTGAGAGAAGTAGGTTTCTTCCCAGTCACCATTGCCGGGTTGCGCGCCATCATCTTCAAGAATAGAGAGAATTGAGTTGCCGGGAAGTGCGTCTGATCCATCAGGGTGCGTAACGCTACACCAATCTAACATCGTCGGACAAAAATCTACCCAATTAACGAGTGCTTGATTGTGAAAACCGCGTTTCTGTTGCGTCGGACTGGCGATAAGCAGTGGGCAGTGATGGCCGCTATCAAAACTGGATGCCTTCGCGCCCGGAAAAGGCATTGCATGATCGGTCGTAACAAAGACAAGCGTTTCATCCGCGCGCCCGGAAGCGTCAAGTGCCTCCAAAGCCGCCCCGACGACAGCATCCCATCGTGAAACGCTTTCATAATAGTCGGCAAGGTCCTCACGAACTGCTGGGACATCGGGTAAGAAATTCGGTACAATGATTTCATCTGGCGTGTAAGAACCGGGTTGGATCCCCGCGTGCATCCGGTCATTTCCAAATCCCTTGCCAGCACGATGTGGATAACTACAGCCGATGTGGAGGTAAAAGGGGGCATCTGCATTTTCGTTGAGAAATTGCGTGACCTTCGCAGCCGTATCCACTGGACTTCGTGAATCGACTTTCGGTTCAAAGTCGAACGGATAAACGCTTTCGGGTTCAACGTGTTTCTTTCCAATGCACGCCGTAGCAAATCCGTGTGCTTTCAAAATTTTCGGCACCGATTGCATATATTCGTGTGTGCGAAATCCGTGGATACCGTGGCAGTGTCCATATTGTCCGTGCGTATGGCTATGTTGTCCCGTGAGAATACAGGCGCGACTCACGGCGCACGACGGACTTGTACAGAATGCATAATCAAACACAACACCACGCTCGGCGAAGGCATCGATATGTGGCGTACGAATAACCTCATTTCCGTAGCACTTCGCGATGCGGCTCCAATCGTCCGCAATGACAAACATAACGCTTTTATAGGTATTGTTCATAGTTTTCCTTATATGCGGAAGTGAAATAAAAAAGATCGCCTCAACGCAACTACTCGAAAAGTTGGGAGACAGGACAGGCAAATCCCGGCACGACATCCTCACCCGTGAGAGTGGCTTCGAGCGTGAGCAGCGCGATGTCGCTTTCAGAACGATAAACCGTCACTGTTTTAGAGCGGGGATCCAGAACCCAAACGAGGCGAGTGCCTGCATCCAGATAAGCAAACGCTTTGTCTACAACACGCCACTGAATGTCTGATGGCGAAACAACCTCAATCGCCAGATCCGGAGGTATCGGAAACCCTGTGTTTTCGTCTCCATCCAACCGCGGTGTTGAAACAAACGCCACATCTGGTTTCAGTCCACGTTCACCGACCTGAAAAGTTGCTTCTACATGTACCTCCCCTAACTGATTCTCACGTACATGCCGATCCAAATGCCTGATGACGTTGACGCTAATCTTGCTATGTATTCTCGTGGGTGGAGACATCGGCACTAACTCTCCTTTAACGTATTCATATCCATCTATATCGTTCTCAAGAAATTCCGCCAACGTCATGGAGACTTGTTCGGGTGTGCGAGTTCCTTGCGCGAGTTCGTGAAGTTCTTGTTGTGTCATGCTTTTGGCTCCTCTTTGCTTCGTTTTCGGTTTTCTTGGATTTTGGATTCACCGAAGAAGTGCCAATATGAATTATACCAAGCCCCCGCGTTTTCTTAAAAACCACTCAAACCCAAGGAGCGCGATAACAGCACCAAAAATGAGGGGGATATCCCAGATATCGACATCCGTAATCTTTGACGTTGCGCTTTCAACAAGCGGAACCTGATTTACAAGTTCCGCTGCTTCTTCCATCGTGTAGTACTTTCCACCGCTTCCCTCAGCCAACGTTTTGAGCAGCGTGACGTTAAGCTCAGCGTTACTAAATTCGGCGTAAGACGTTTTTACCTCAAAAAGCGTCTGTTGTTCACCAAGGTTCTCGCCATCAAGGGTCCCTGTTGCAGTGACGGTATATTCACCGTATGTATTAGGAATAAAGCGCGCCGTATAAAGTCCATCTTTACCGAGAATCTGCTCAAGTTTTAACGCCCTGCGTTTTCCCGCTTCATCAAGAACAACCGCTCGGATTTTTGCGTTATTTGTCAACTGAAACTCTGAATCGGTAGCGGTAACCTCAATAACGACAGGTTCTTTCAAAGCGTAAGCCGTTTTTGCAATATCAAGTTGAATATGTTCCTTCGGCGCGGTTGTCAACCATTTGGCAACCTGTCGCCAGAAGCGTTCGGCGTTATCGCCTTGGTGCCAGAACCGTTGATCCCCATCCTCATGAGAAGGTATCATCTGCCAACGCCGAGAAGTGTGCGGTGTAAATACCATTACACGTCCAGCATTGTAATTATGGATTGCAATAAGAATTCTATTGCCAAATTCGTTCCGCTCAGTTGGATGTTCCGCCAAAACCAGTGCGCCCGCCTTGGCGCGTTTCACTTTACTATATCCCTTCAACGCTGGCATAATTTGCCAACGTTCCAAATTTTCGGTAGGCCTATCCGCCAACGCCATCAAAGTTTCAATTTTTCCTTCCGGTGTCAGTTGCAATTTATACCTTTTATCTCTAACAGGCTGCGAGCGCGTAGCCGATCTACCGAGCTGCCTTGGTGCTAATGGCGGTGGTGGGGATCCAAGTTCCAATTCTATAGGGAGACATTGGGCAATAGGTGTGTTTATATAGGACCCAGAAAGTTCATGATTCCCTAAAGAACTGGAGCCGCCTAACATCAGCAGTCCACCGCCTCGGGTGCGTACAAATTCAACTGTATTTTCCAGTTGCGTAGGCGTAAATTGGGAGGCATCTACGTTGCCCAAAATGATAGCGTCAAAGTCAAAAAGGGTCTCCTTATCATCAGGATAAAAACGAAAATTATGTGCTGCTTCGGTGCGAGTGCCGCCGTAATACTGATTATCACTGGTGATGTTTGTCAGAAAGCGATCTGTTAATTGAATATTGGGATCGTTTTTCAGGGAACGCTTTATAAAACCAAATTCTGCACGCGGCTTACCATCGACGAAAAGGATTTTTACACGTTTGGTAGGTGCCACCTTGAGTAAAAACGTTTTCGTGTTATTCTGAGGTACTGCTTCTATTTCTCCTAACTCCGCATGCACTTCAAATTTCTGGGTACCAGCCTCGCGGGGGGTAAATTTGAGCAGAACGCGTTCTGTTTTGATATCAGAAACAGCGTCTGTCCCGCTGAGCTGCGACATCCAAGAGGATCCTTCATCCATATCAACGGACTCAGTTTTCAGCACTCGTCCGTTGCTTGTTAATTGGACCTTCACTTTTTTTCCTTTGAATCCCTTCCGTTTCAGCGTCACCCATGTCTCCACTGGGAAATCTTCTTCTGCGGTTCGAGGCACATCCACCTTAACAAGCTCGAGATCCGGATTGCCCTCTTCTGCCCCAATGCCAACGGTATGGATAGGTAGTTTCCGTTCTCGAATTTGCATGGCGAACTTTGCAATATCAATACCGCTTCTGTCTACACCATCTGTCAACAGTACAGTGCCAGAGAGTGGGATTCCCTGTAAATCGTCAAGTGCTTCGTTTAACGCCTGTGGGATATCCGTACTTTCACCTTCTGCACTTGTCAAAGCCTCGCTGGAAACCCGTTTCGCTGTAGTGTCGAACGCGAAAAGCCTGACCTTGAACTTAGCATTCAACTTTTCAAGGAGCCCTTCATCTTCCGCAAATAGTAGGTCGTTGACGCGGCGCAACCGTGTTGCCGAGTCAGCGGAATCCGTAATCTGCATACTTTTGGACCGGTCAACCATCACCAACAGATAGGAATCATCAGGATTTGTGTGATAAATTGTTAGAAAAGGTTTAAGGAGGCAAAAGGCGAGCAGACAAAGCACAATTGTGCGAAGAAAGATGAGAAAGCCCCGGAAGCCGCGTTGGGTGCGTCCTTGGGTACTTCGATACGCCCATATCGTAGCGACAAAAAGCGCGGCAAGTAGAACCGCTATGAGAAGTCCTGGTAATGGTACCCCAAAGGAGAAATTTCCTTCACGGAAAACGTCAATGGGGTACTTCATCATCTTTTCAAACATATTTTTACAGTTGTCTATTTTTACAGTTGTCAGTTAACAGTTGTCAGTTAAGAGGTTTTGATGTAACAATTCGTCAGTCGGTGAAGTACTCCAAATTATCGCTATATGTTTCATTTTCTGCCTAACTTGTCAGCAGTCGGCTTTCAGTGCTCACGACAAAGCAAGTCAGAGACCTTGTGACAGGTAAAATAACAGTAAACGGTCACAACACGCTACCGACCGCTACTCCTACAAATAGTTAGAAAATTTTAGCGCACTTCGCACCTTTGTCCTGTGTGGGCAGATTCATGTAATGCATCAATAACACGCATATTTCCGAGAGCATCAGATATCGGTAAGTGCATTGGAGTACCAGTTTCTACTGCTCGACAGAGATCCAAAATCTCAGCGGCATAAGGGTTCACACCATTAGCAACACGAATCGTTTCACCGTTAACCATAAAGTGGGATTCACCTTCCGAGTTGCCCCACGCGCTCTGAACAAAGAGTGTGCCTTCTGTACCAGCAACTTCATAAGATTCGCGCCACGTCCAACCGAAACTGCAATCCAATTGTCCCGTAATACCATTACCAAAGTCCAAGGTTCCAATCAGGGTCTCCCAGACGTTGTTAATCGGTTCAAACTTGCCTGTTGCCCAGACGGATTGTGGCTCTCGTCCAATGAGATAACGGATGATATTGATGCAATAACAGCCTAAATCCATGACAGCACCGCCACCGAGATCGCCCCTTAATCGCCAATTCTGCCGATCCGTGAGGCCTGTTGAAAAAGTAGAACGCGCATAGCGCACCTCACCGATCACGCCTTCCTCGATTTTCTGTTTCACAGCGAGTGTCAAAGGATGATGTCGATACATGAAGGCTTCCATTAACAGGATGTTGGCGCGCGCTGTAACCTGAATCATCTGTTCCAACTGCGTGGTGTTAACGGTAATCGGTTTCTCAACAAGGATACCTTTGACGCCGCACCGCACTGCTTCCAAGACATTTTTGAGGTGGCTTGAGGGCCAGGTTGCGATCACTAAAACATCGGGTTGCTGTTTTTCCAGCATTTGCCGAAGATCGTTGTAGGTATTCTCAACGTTATACTCGGTAGCAAAACGTTTGAGCGATTCAAATTTTTCATCGCACGCGCCTACAATTTCAATCTCAGGCAGATTTCGCCACGCGTTGCCGTGTGCGTGAGAAATACCACCACACCCAACGATTGCTACACGATACTTTGGCGAAGCTTGTGAGTCATTGGACATAACCAACTCCTGTTAGGACTGTTTTGGAAGGTATCCTTATAAAATCTCTGAAATGGCTATAGGTCTGTCTTCCTGTGCAGACAGGTTCGCTGCCAGTGATATTGCGAGCGTTTTGACAGCATCACTATAGGGACTCAAAATTGGAGAAGCGTCCCCAGTCCGTACTGCTTCTACGAACACCTCGTCAATTGTTGGACTCGGTCCCGTCTTATCCACCCATTCGCCATCTTCTTGTACTGAAACTCTTGATGGATTCCAATTCAATAGTTCCTGTTCATATAGGATATCTAAGATATTCGCATTTGCCCAGTCCCCCGCATACGCCCAGGTAGCAGTCAATGAACCAACGGCACCACTCGCAAACTGGAGTGAGACACTATTAGCGTCAGGACAATCTGTCTCTTTGAGGAATCGGTTCGCTTGCATAGCATAGACGGTTTCTACCTCCCCGCCCATGTAACGCATCATGTCAATCGTATGCGTCGCTTGTTCGACAAGCTGACCCCCGGATTTGTTCATCTGGCGGAGCCATGCGTTCGGGTCACCATGTCCGGTGCTGCACCAGTACTTGCCAACGACCATGTTAAGGGTTCTGTCTTGCAGAATCTGCTGTGTTATCTGCGTTGAACCGAGATAACGGAGTTGATAACCGACACAGGTTATGAGTCCGGCTTTCGTCAACGCCGCCTCAATTTCACGTGCGATGTCCATATTGATGGCAACAGGTTTTTCGACAAGAAACGGTAAGCCGCGAGCGATAACGTCAAGTTCTGGCTGTCCATGGACAAAAACAGGGAGACTCAAATAAACGGCATCCAAGTCATCACGTTCAAGGAGTGCCTGATGGGCGGTATAGGGATCGGCGTTATGTTTCTCGGCTGCGCTTTGCGCCCGTTCCGCTTGAACATCACACACAGCCACAACATTTGCACCTTCGATGCCGGCTAATTGGTTCATGTGCCCATTCGCATTGCCACCACATCCGATAAATCCGATTTTAATTTCTTTCATTACAAATTTTTCCTATATTGTTTATTGTTACATCTATTGTGAACTAATTTCAGACGCTTTGAGTCTGCCCCATACCACCGACTGTTTCTCGACACTCGGAGAAACCGAGAAGAACGGCTCCGGTACCCATACAGGGTTGGACGATATTTTCCGTGTCGCTTCAAGCGGCTTACCTTCGTTTTCACCTGTGACGTTTATGACACATATCACATTGTCCGCCCAAAATTTAGCGACTTCGATTCTCTCTCCTGGCATCATTTTCGGAAGGATCGCCAAAAAATAGGCGATCGATTTTCCGTCTAGTGACCATGCCGGACTTCGCGCCCACGCCCCTCGACCCACTTGGGTCAGGTTACGGCGTTTATTTCCCGTGGGATCAGTAATAATAATATTCACGCCTTCCCTGCCTGTTATTCCTGCAGCATAGGCAATCTGTTTTCCATCGGGTGACCAGGTGCATCCTGATATATTCATATCTTGTATCAGTTTCCGCTTCCGGCCACCATCAGCAGCCATGACATAGAGAAACTGCTCTCCGTCTTGATACGAAGCATAAGCGATCCATTTGCTGTCAGGCGACCACGCCGGTGGGGTTCCAGTGTGACCTTGCTTTGTTAACAGCATCAGATTTGAACCGTCCGCGTCCATTCTGTAGATATGGAGGCTCCCTGTTCGGTCCGACATAAAGGCGATCCATTTTCCATTCGGTGCCCAAGATGGATACAAGTCTCTGCCCGGATGGTTTGTCAATTGCTGGGATTCCTTTTTTCTCACATCCATCACGTAAAGGTCATGATTCCCACCCACATTAGAGTGATAAGCAAAAAAACGACCCTCCGGCGACCAAGTGACTGCGCTCTTCTGGCTATCATCGGTTGTGAACTTCCGGAAATTCTCCCCAGTGCTATCTATGAAATAGATGTCAGTACTTTCCTTGTAGTCAACAAAAGAGAGTGTACCCCGTTTAGAGGTTTGCCCAGTTCTCGTCAGAAAACTGCCATTTAATAACAACGTAGCTCCTAACATCACATAAATCAATGTGCGTTTCATCAGGCACCTCTTAAAATTATTGCAGTCTCTGCTTTTGCTAACGCTCCTTGAAATTAACTTGTAACGCCTTTTCAATATCTTCGCGTGGATGAACACCAAACCTGACTTCAAAATTACGGTCAAACGCATCCTCTTCAGTTGGATCAGGCGCAAGTGGTAGTTCGATAGGCTGTCGATTCATGGCGATTGACCGATGTGCCGCAATTACCATTTCTTGGTCTGCCCTACCCATTTCACCTGTCCACAGCGGTTGTACATCTTCACGTACAGCACGCGCGATACCATCCAGCATTGTCGCCAATGAAATACCGGATTCTGAAATATCCGTATGCCGATAAGGATTTACCCACTCTACAGTGCCACCGAGAGATTTCGGGAGTTTCACAAAGATACGCTGCAGCGTTCCACTTTCACTGTATTCTCTCTGAAATTCGTATGTTTGTGCCCTTCCGGCGTTCTGGATAAGGTCCTCATCCGTGCAAACATTGACTGTTTCACCCCCGGACGCGCCTTGATTCCCATTGGTGATAATCGTGCCGCGTTCACCACATGTCTCGAAACCGACAAGTTTGTTCCGTCCGAGACACCCATTCTTGTTCCCTACCATGGCAATACCGATGCCCCCGCTATCAAAGTCAACAGCGTAGAACTCAAGACCTTCTCGATTGAACTCCCGTTTTGCTCTGTCAACATAAAGAGCGACAGGCATCGCGTGTGCCATACTACTGACTGTTTTCGGGGCGGCATCCATCCGACACCGTATCGCCGCGAGCCCATGGTATCCGGTCGTAGAGAAAAGTCGGTAACATTTGTGGACGTTCCCAATTACGCCTTCCTTAATGAGTTTGCACACGAACTGTTCTACCGGAACAAAGGGGAAATTCTCTGAGGTCTGGAGTTTCACGCCATTTTCGGCAGCATCCGCTATCATCATGTCCATCAAACCGAGCGTTGGCGCAAGACCTGTCTCTACATTGTGTGAGATATCGCACCGAGAAAGATAACAGGAAACGACATGATGCAGTGGCATCGGCACGACAACATCGCAGACATCCGGTGATGTTTCATCAATCATTTTTTGGACATCGGTATAGGCTTTAACGTCGAATTTTGCCGCTCCTGATTCTGCGGATTCCGCATGGGCATCACACACAGCGACTATCTCAAAGGTGTCTTTTAATGTAGCGACTGTTGATAAATGCGCTGCACCGCGTCTACCGTGACCGATCAAAGCGTATTTTAGACGTGACATGCTACTCCTCTCGCAGTAGGCGAACCAATCCGTCGGGAATCGGAGTGGTTTTGCTTGGATATTTCCTCGTATTTCTTCCCGCCTACCACTGATTGTTGACTGCTGACTGCTATTAATTAACGCACTGATAACCGGTCGATTCGAGCCTGCCTCGAATTTTGTCTATCTCGGCTGTGGACAATTGACGCAGGGGACGACGCATCGTCATTGACGGGAATCTGCCCATCAACCAGCGCGCACACTTCATTCGCTGATGTGCATCACTGCTCGGCTCACCGAAGTTGTAGACGATTCGTGCCAGCGAATCCACCTGATTGCGCGCCTTACGGGCACCGATAAGATCGTCGTTGAGCGCAGCGTGGACCACATCGACCATCAATTCCGGCACGAAACCCGCAAATCCGATGAGGGCACCATCACTTCCTTCAAGCAGGGACGCAAGTAGATACTCATCATGGCAGGTCAAAATAGGTACATCCGGTGCTGCTTCTTTTAGCTGCTCATAGTCCCATCGCCAGCGCGCCATGTCACGGGTACCCATTTTAATGCAGATAACCTGTGGAATTTTTACCATTTCTAACATTTCTTCAAGGCTATATCCTGCTTTTGTCCACGCCGGGTACTGGTGAACAATAATTGGTATATCTGCACCTTCGGCGACATCTTGGAAGTAACCGACTGCGGTTTCGGAGGTTCTTCCAAAACGTAACCAGTGATGCGCCGGCATGAGCAGGATGGCATCAGCTCCGGCTTCTTTCGCGGCAAGTGCGTCATCAATCGCAGGGAGACTTCCTTCAGCACTAACTCCTGAAACGACTTTAACCCGATCACCCACAGCTTCAGCGGTAATCTGGGTGACGCGTTGTCTTTCATGTAGACGGAGAGACATGATTTCGCCGGTATGCCCATTACAGACAACACCTTTTATCCCCGGAACACTCGCAAGTTCCTGCATATACTGACGCAATCCCGCTTCATCAATTGATTCATCTTCGTGAAAAGGGCAGAGTGTTGCTGGAAATACGCCTGCCCATGGATGATGTTGCCAATTAATTTTCATATTTTCTGCAAAAAATTTGTGAAAATCGAAGATTTCACACCTTTTCCTCTTGTTCGTAGATTAATTGGAAGTTTTATTAAGGCATTATATAATTCTATCATAAACTGCATTACCAACGAACAAATCTCCAAAAGCTTTGGAAATCAACCCATCTGACGGCTTTTTTATTTTGAGTTCCACACGGTTTTCCAATTTAATTCCTATTTTAACTTGATTTTGCATGTAAAATCAAGTATTATTTTAAATACAGGAATTCATCTCGTCAGTACGGTCAGAAAATCGCGTCTACTGACTCTCATTAATGGGGGATACTCAGGTGCAAAAACAGAGAAAGCTTAAAGTAATTGCCGCGAGCGTTATTTTGTTAGGTGGTATGGCGTTATTAGTGATAGTCGGGATTAAAAGGACAAGTATACGGCATTTTACGCCCGCTTCGCTTGTAGCAGACGGAAACAGAGTGAACAATCAACAAGTCCAAGTTGATGGGCTCATTGCAGAAGACAGTTCCCAGTGGGACGCTGCTAATTTTAAGCTTACCTTTGCCGTACGCGATCGCGAAACCGCAGCAACAGTCAACGTGATTTATAAAGATCGGCTTAAACCGGACAACTTTACGGATGGCGGTAGCGTCTTCGTAGAGGGTAAATACGATGCAACGCAGAACCTTATTGTCGCTTCTAAACTCATGACGAAGTGTGCCTCAAAATATGAGGGCGCGGAGAGTGCTACACCTACAGATGAAACCTCATACATCTCACAGTAAGGATACACAACACTTTAGCAGTATGTTCACAGGTACCCTTTTAAGGAGGCGCAGAAGCGAATGACTGCGGAAATCGGACAAGCCGCCATATATCTTTCTGTGCTTTCATGTTTATGGGCGATCAGCTTCCTCAGCATCGGTTTATGGATACGAAATGCCCGTGCTATCCAAAGTGGTAGGAATGCTGTCATCGCTACCTTTATTTTTATCAGTATTGCGACTGGCGCATTAATCTACGGTTTTGTTACCGACGACTTCTCAATGCGCTATGTTGTTGAAGTATCAAGCGCAGACCAACCGTTACTTTATAAAATCACAGCACTCTGGGGACGAATGTCCGGCTCGCTCTTATTCTGGCTATGGGTGCTTACAGGAGTCGGCACGCTTGTTGTCTGGCAGAACCACCAACGTAACAAACAGACACAGGATACCCTTGGTGACTATTCCCTAATTCCGATCGCTATTGTCCAATTTTTCTTTATCATCCTGACGACAGGTCTAATTGAAGGGGTTTACAATCCGCTTGCCCGATTTCCGGGGGGACATGTGGCACCTGATGGTGCTGGGATGAACCCACTCCTCCAAACGCCGAGTATGGCGTTTCATCCACCGACGTTATATGTTGGTTGGATTTCTCTGACGGTGCCGTTCGCCTTTGCTGTTGGTGCACTTATATCTGGTAGAGTTGGTAGCGACTGGATACTTCGCTCGCGCCGATGGACGCTCTTCTCATGGATTATTTTGACTATCGGTATTACACTCGGTGGTAATTGGGCATATCGTGAACTGGGTTGGGGTGGTTATTGGGCATGGGATCCCGTCGAAAACGCCTCTTTTATGCCGTGGCTCCTCGGCACTGCCTATCTACATTCCGTGATGATCCAAGAGAAACGAAATATGCTCAAACTTTGGAATATCCTTCTCATCACGCTCGCCTTCCAATTCACGATATTAGGGACTTTCATCACCCGTAGCGGGATTATTACGTCGGTGCATGCTTTCGCGCAATCTGACATCGGTCCATATTTCCTCGGTTTTATTCTAATTTCAACAACCGCGGTTATCGGACTCATCATTTATCGTTGGAACCGACTCAAAAGCGCGAATCGCTTAGAATCTCTTCTCTCCCGTGAAAGTGCCTTTGTGCTGAACAACTGGCTCCTTGTTGGGTTAACCCTAATTATCCTTTGGGGTACATTGTGGCCAATTATCTCGGAAGCAATCAATGGCGAAAAGTCATCTGTCCCTGAAGCCTTCTTCAATCAAGTCGTTATTATTCCAGGATTATTGCTACTGTTTTTGACGGGTGCCGGTCCAATCATCTCATGGAAAAAAATTACTTTCAACAACTTTCAGCGTATGTTTTTGTTGCCGCTTGTTATCGGTTTAATTGGCGGTGTTTTGACGTGGGGGTTCCTTGCCTTAATAGGATATGTTTTTCCGTTGTACTCCGTGCTCTGTAGTTTTGCAGCGGTTTTTGTGCTTGCCGCGATCTTTGCAGAATTTTATCGAGGCGCAAAACTCCGCGCGAAACGGCAGGACACCTCTTTTTTCAACGGTTTGAACCTCCTCGTCCAACGCAACAAACGACGGTATGGCGGCTACATCATTCATATCGGCATTGTTATCCTCTATATAGGTATTATGGGATCAAAAGGTTACTTTCAACTCGAATCCAGAAGTCTAACACTTGGGGAATCCATGGAGGTTGGTAAATATCAACTCACTATGAAAGACTCATTTGAGAAAGAATACGCCAACTATCTCCGAACTGGCATTATTTTTGATGTGGCAAGGAATGGAAAACAGATAGGAACAATGGAACCGGCGCGGCACTTCTACTATAAGGTTGGACAGGGAGAGCAGGATACTATTGAATCTGCCATTCGACATTTCGGTGTGAATGACCTCTATATTGCCTTGGGTAACATCCCGCCGGATATCAAAACAGGTGGCGTCGTAAATGTGCAGGTGTACCACAACCCTCTTATCGGTGTCGTCTGGATCGGTGTTGCTATTATGGTATTAGGTGGAATCGTCGCGATAGCTGAGAAATCTGAACGTAGTCGGGATTCTTAATAGAATAGGAATCAAGTCCATGAAAACTGAAAGATTTAACCACATTGTCATGTCCAATGAATCTGTAATTTCAATTTTTCTACGGATTGTTGTACTTCTCATTGCTTTCAATTTGATTGTTACTGGATACACGCAAACTGAAAAGACGGTTCTGGCAGAGGCGGGTGATGTGGAAGATACTGCATTGGCATCTCAGTTAGAAGAATTACTAACCACTGTCTACTGTTACTGTGGCTGTACAAGAGAAACAATCAAAGCGTGTGTATGTGGTACTGCGCTGGGAATTGAGGCAAATTTCCGAGACGCGCTCATCCAAGGTAAAACTGTTGAAGAAATTCGCACGGCTTATCTGGCACAATATGGACCGCAGTATTATGCTGTTATGCCTGCAGAAGGTATCAACTTGATTGCCTATATTATGCCGGCTATCATACTTGTTTTCATTGGTGGTGTTGCTTTCGTTGTACTTCAAAGGTCAATGCGACGAACGGAGACAACTGTGGATGCTCATGAAAAGTTGGACCCACACGCTTCTGATGATTCCGTAAAGCAGGTTGAAGCTGAACTGGAAAGGTATAAGCGCGAAAACTAAGTTTGTCAATTTTTCGTAGACAATGGATTTCACGTGTATCCTTCGGAGATTTTTTATGTCTTTTCTTGTGCTACTTTGGATGGTAATTTTTGGAATCGCACTCCTTGTGTATCTGGGGTTTCCGATTTTCTCAAAAATGGGGGGGCAACATGCTGTGACATCCGAAGCAGTTATTGAAGAACGACGGCGAACCCTTTTTCATGAACGTGAGCGTAGTTATGCTGCACTCACAGACCTCGACGAAGATTACGAAACTGGAAAACTTTCTGATGCCGATTATCAAGAGTTGCGTGAAGAACTTTTGCAAGAGACTGCGCGCGTCATCATGCAACTCGAAAATGAGTCTTTGTCAGATGTAGAAGCAGAAATTGAAAGATTCAAACAACAACAACGTCAAACATAATATGTACACGCATACATCTTCATACAGCAATTCAAGGGGTAACTTGCAGGTTCGCCATCTCGCTCTGCCGTGGATAGGCAGCCTATTAGTAGTTGCTTTAACACTCTTATTCTCACTTCCTATCTCCCGCGCACAAACGACAGAATCAGGCAATATTCAAGGCACGGTTATTGATAAAAAGCAAGATAAACCGCTCGTCGCGCAGCCTGTAATCCTTACGACTCATAAGGTTGACACCGTTGAAACCCAAGAAACGACCACAGATGAAAATGGGAACTATCGGTTTGAGAATTTACCACTTAATCCGAGTGTCCACTATACGGTTTCCACCGTTCATGAAGGAACGAACTACACTGAGAAAGACATAGTTTTGTCGACGTGGGCTCCCAATCTCAAAATTGATTTTGAAATTGGGGCGTTTACAGATGACAAAACACAAGTCCGTGTCAGATCGCATAGTTTTATCATTGGACCGCCGCCTGCTGACCACGCGCCAGATGGTGCTGTCACCATCATTGAAGCCGTTGGCATTGAAAACCTGAGCGATCTATCTTTTACAACAACACACGGTACGCAAACAGTTGGGTTGCATTTAACCCTCCCGAAAGGGACAGAGGGTTTTCAGCCACATCGGTCAACAGCATTGACGATGAATCCTACCACCAATCAAGCTATTCTCACAACACCATTGCCCCCGGGTGAAACGCAATTAGGCTATACGTATATTTTCCACGTCGAAAAAAATAGGTTGGATTTATCGCGTCGTTTGAATTTTGACACGACGGAGTTTTTATTTTTTATCCCAGAGGGTATTAACTTTGTGCCAAATGCGAAGTTTTTCGGTACACCAAAACGCGAACAGATTCACAATGCTATCTATCTTATATATCAGAGTACTGCACCAAAGGCGTTCGCTACGGGTACAACGGTTGACTTAACGCTCAACGTAAACATGGGACCTGCAGGTGGTACTGCACCCGGTCAAACATCTAACTTGGGACAATTGATACTTATTGCTGTCGCGGCAGCATTGACGGGTGGATTTTTCGTCGCTGCTCTCTTTAAACTCCGCACAGCAACCAATAGTACGAAGGCTGATACAGATGACACTTCAACACCATCCGACGCAGGTTGGCTTCGTAAATTGAGTCCAGACGATCGCGAGCACGTCCGCGTTGCAAGGCTTGAATTCATCACGCATCTTGATGATAAGTACGAGAAGCAAGAGATCTCGGAGCGCGTCTACAAACGGTTGCGTCGAGAACAAACGGAACGTCTCACTACACTTTTAGAAGAACAAAAAAGGGGAAACGATGCATAGTAAACACCACATCGCTGATTTGATAGTCATGTTGGGTCATATAGACGAAAACGTTCGGGATACAGCGAAAGCAGAATTGATTGCCATCGGCAAACCGGCTATTCCACAGTTAATCGATGTCCTTACGCAAGAATGCTGGCATATTTCTGGGTACGGTGCCGAGTTTTACACGCACGTTGAAGAATCTGCTATCCCTGTTTACATGGAACAGATGGCGAATCAGGCTGCGGAGGTATTGGCGAAAATCGGCGAATCCACCATCCCCGCACTCACGGCGGAACTCACCAGAGCCGAACGCGAGTTCTCCGAGTGGTTTTACAAGTACCTGCGACCCGAGCAAACTGACCGTCTTATCACAATGTTGGCGTATGTTAAAAAAGGAGAGTAGATGAGATGGCGGATGAACACACCATAGCCGACCTGATTGATGATCTGTCGGATATGGAGGACGATGTCCGTGAGACTGCGAAAAAGGAACTGGTTGCGATCGGTGAACCGGCTATTCCACAACTGATAGAGGCACTCGCCGATAATCTTGGGGATGTGGTTGATCAAGTTACCGATGTCTTGGCAGCCATCGGTGAACCGGCAATACCTGCGCTTATTGATCAGATGGCGATAGCTGAGAGGTACTATGCACTCGCTCTCGGTGATACGCTTAGCCGTATCGGTGAACCAGCAATACCGGCTTTGGTTGAAGCATTATCTGACAAACTCAATGAAGAGTTCCGTGAATATGCAGCTCGCTCGCTCAATCTGATGGGAGGCGCGGCAATTCGTGCGATACCGGCACTTATTCAGGCTTTGACCGATCCCACCGATGAGGTTCGGTCTTATTCTGCCTACACGCTTGCCAAAATGGAAGACGCAGCAGCGGAGGCAGTGCCTGCTCTTATCAAAGCACTTGATGATGAATCCGAAGAAGTCCAAAATTATGCGGCTTTTGCATTAGAAAAAATTGGAACTCCGGAAGCGAAACAGGCACTTGAAGCCTTCAGCCAAGCGTAATGGAGAAATTCTTTTGATTTCCCCTTAGGCTTTTCCGAAACCCTTGTTTCCTTGCTTCAACAGTATCAAAGCGTGAGGTCTTGGAGTATCATTGGGAACCGGGAAAAATGCCGAGGCAGGTTATTGTGGTACAGTGGGAGATGACCCCCGTAACCTAAATAGACATACGATGATAGGCGATGTAGGTTTATAAAAATTTGCTACGCAATGCGTTCGCTAAGATTTAAAAAACTTGAAAAAATCACTTAAATATGGTATAATTAAAAAAAGTAGAATGTTATATGTGTTTGTGAATATTAAGAAAAAGGCGCAAATATCGCAATGTAATTAATAAACGAATCAATTTGCTTATTTGTCCATCCATCTGATGTCGCGACATTGATTGAACCAAACTGTGGCTTATTTGCGGTATCAGAATGGAATACAAAAAATTATTAGAAGGGAGCCAAGATGGCAAAGTACGATTTTGCAATCGCTGTAGGAGGGGCACCCGGGCAAGGTATTGAAACTGCTGGCAAAAGCATCAGCCAAATCTGTGCCCGGTATGGGCTGAACGTTTTTACTTATACCGCCTATCAATCCCTCATCCGCGGCGGTCACTCCTTCCTGACTATCCGAATCAGTTCTGAACCTGTTGCGAACCA
>CAZGAW010000083.1:0-23367 GCA_964523645.1 uncultured bacterium
AGCAATTGCGTACGGTATCTCGGAGAAATATTTTCGTCTATCAGAAACCGACGCATCTTTATTTCTATTCATTTTCGGATAGAGATTGTGTTGTGCTGGCTGAATCATTTTTTGGGAGGTTCGGGTGTGAGTTATCAGAAACAACTTTCCTTTCTGCTATAAGTTTACGCAAGCGAATAACAGCGGGGGGCGGATTTTTCGCTTGTTCTTCTCGGGCCTTTCGGGAGTATTCCAGATGATCCTCAAAATATGTACCAACTTTTTCTTGATTTTGAAGATAATATAGGATTGTGGCGTAAACCTGTTCCAGTGTGGGTGTATAGTAGTGATCAGCGATGACTACTGGCATTTTGCTATTGTGAATATATTCGTATAGGATAGTCTCAATACCTACCCGTGTTCCTTTAAGACGAATATCATTTTCTGCCAAAAACATAAAGTTATCTTCAAGAGGATAGATTTGTTTGAACTCATTGATTCGTCTGCGGATACTGTTTTTGATGGGCAAAAAAAGTGTATCCTTATTTTGAATTAGATTTTCAAGTCGGTTCAACACTGTGTGTGCATCTCGTCCATAAGTCAGTCCGGTTAGTAAACCCAACGTCAAGAATTCTTTTTGTCTGAATAAAATTGATTCATCCCAAAGTTTAAAGAGAAAATCAACTGCCACGTCTAAGGCATAATTTAAATGCATTCGTTCTTCACCGAAAGCAAGCACAAAACTATTGTAAGGTTCAGAGATTTTCCAATTTGCCCGTTTTGCAATTTCCAAGAGTAGGTCTGAATCAAAAACAGTGTGATAGTAGTGAGAACAAACTAATTTTATCGTCATCTCGTCGTAGTCGGCTTTATCAAGGCAATCTTGTTTTACGCAATGTTCCAATAAAACTTGTGTCCATACACCTTCAATTTGAAAGTTTGTCCCCGCGTCGCTATTGAGGCTTGTTTTCGCATAATATCTGAGTCGTCCATCATCCGAAAAAAGTAGGTGCCCTGGTTGGCTTGCCAGAAGAACAGTATCAAGGAAATGCTGTTGTAGCATGTCATTGAGTTCTCTCCTGCGTAATTGGTTCATCTCTGATCCAGCAGTGGCTTGACCAACTTCACAGTTGTCCCTAATCCAATCAATAAGGTTTTTTAGATATTCTATTCCCTGCTTCATGTCCTCAGGATTGATAATTTGTTTTACATACCGATTTCCTTTTTTACCAACTATCATTCCCTCGCGTTTAGACCCCATTCCCTCTCTTTCACTGATAATATTCTGTAGTTCATCAATAGTCGATTGAGCAATGCATAATTTTCCGAATGTGCTGACCACAATATCCGCTGCATCCAAACTGTGTAAAGTGATTAGGGAAATAATATCTACAACAAGTTTAGGTTTGGAATCATTGAGTCGGTTAAGGATGCTGCTTGTTTCCTCAATATCACCAATACTACACCTAATCCCCAATTCAGGGTTACCCATGAGGGGACCCCATGTATCTAAACTATTACCACCAACTAATCTTGTAAAACTACCGATTGTTATGTTTTCTTCCTTGTATAGTTTTTCAATTTGATCAAAGTGTTCTTGTTGCTGATCAATCCTGTCAAATATGGGTTGAAATTTTTCTTTATCATCGCTTTCTACAGAAACATTCAATTTAACCCTTTCCATACCTTGATCCGTTGGAAACAGATGCTCGTATTCACGGTAACTCTCTTGATAGGCATAAGAGAATTTGCTCTTGATATCAACAATCTTTCCAGTCTTTGGACCGGACATTTTTTCCCCTAAATGCACCTCGTCTTTTATGTTTTTTTCGAGTAATTGTTGAGCGAGAGGATCATTCACATTACGTTCGTCGCGTTTGATATCAACATCTTCACGTTCTTCAATGATATACCAATAGTTTTCATCTGAAATGTTGATGTGGACTGCTGTATCCTTCTGAACTTGAGTAGGGTTTAGCACTTCAGGAATTTCCTTTTCAACTAAAAGGAAGATACCGATGTATCTAAGGTGAGCATCGGGGTTATCGAAATGCGTTCTACGCGCTTCGTACATGATCTTTAGTGCTTTTTCCGGTTGAAATCTTATTTGGTGCAATTGAGCTAATTGAACACATGCTTCCAGAGAAAGATTCTTAAAAAATGAAAATGCCTTGAAGTCAGTAAAACTATCTAACACATTATCAACCTCCGTCTCTTTAGAAGATCGAATAAGGATCATTCCAAGACGGATTCGCATATCAATGTCATTAGGAAATTTTTTCAAATAATCCTTACATACCGTTTCGGCTTGGCTCATATCGCCGATTTCTTCATAAATCATGACCTCCATCACGGAAATGTTTTCAAGGGTGCCATATTTCTCACGAAGTTTCTGACAAATCTTAAGTGCCTTCCCAAATTCGCCAGAATTATAGTAACTTTGTACTAACCATTGTGTCAATTGAGAGTTCTGACGTGTGTCGGCCAGCTTTTCATAGAGTGTTGCAGCTTCTTTAAATTGTTTGTTAATAAAGAGTTCGGCAGCTAATGCCACTATTTCTAAAAAATCTTTACTATCTAACGCATAGTCGTATGCTTCTTTAAGTTTAGAAATAGCCTCGTCCTCTTTTCCCATTTTAGTAGAAATTAGAGCAGCATTAATGAGATTTAATACGCTTGTCGGAGATGATTCCAGCATCGGTGTTAGTATTCGTTCAGCCTCTTCAAGACGTTCAGCAGCAATATAAACACGAACAAGACAACGATTCGCCTCATCTTGTAATTCAGAAGATGGGTGTGTCTTTAATAAATCATTAAGTTTTGTAATAGACTCATCTAATCGTTCACTTACTAAGAGGAAGTTAGCAAGTATAATTGGTGCTTCAGGTACTTCCGGTGCGGATTGGATTTTTTCCAAGAGTTCAACAGCTTTTGGTATATCTCCACACTCAAAAGCTAATAACGCACGATTTTTTATCAACATTGGATTTGATTTTTCAATTTCTAAGGCAGTATCAAGGTCTTCTGTTGCTTTTGTCAACTCGCCAAGGTGAAAATGGGCAATTCCCCTGTTAATGATCCAATCTGCTCTATAATCCTTTAATTCTGTATTGGAAACGGTATCCCATGCCTCAGTAAGAAATCCTATCGCCCGTTGTATTTGTTCCTTTTGTGGTTCAGTAAATTGACTGGTACCCACTACCAGATTGTCTTCTAATGCTTGCTTAATCAAGATAGTTGCGAAAGCAGCTTTAAAATCAGGAGCGTTTCCCTGGCCCTGTGACAACATGATTTCACCCCATCTTTTTGCTGCCTCAAAATTCTCACGTTGCTTTGCTAATTCGCTGATAGCGTAAGCAATTTGTGGAGAATCGTGCAAAGAGTCAGGAATTTTAGCAATTACTTCATCAAGCGGTTCTTCCTCAGGAGAAATTCCAATGAGAATAACGTAGGCATCCGTATTTAAACGATTCTTTTTTAGTGTCTGTTTTGCGTAGTCTGCAGCGTATTCTGTTTTTCCCAATAGGAGGTGAGCCAAAGCACAGTTAGATAATGCCTTTTCGTCTTCAGATTCAGAAGCGTGTTGATATGCCTCAAGTAACAAATTTGCTGTTTTTTCTTCGTTATTGAGAGTGAACTGGGCTGCTGCCATATTAGTTAGAATGCTATACTTTAGATCATCCGAAGCATCTTTCCATGTTCGTTTCTTCAGGTTTTCTAATAACTCAAGAGCAGCCGTAGGTTTGTGATTTTTGAGCCAGTTTTGAGCATTGTCTATTTCTGCATGATGTTCTTTTGCGACTGCTGTTTTTATTAAATCGGAGATATTTACATTGAATTGAGATTGAACTCCACGAACTGCCTCTAAAATCGCACCCGCTGTTTGCTGAAGCTCCTTATTATTATCCTTAATTTTTTCGGTGTCATCTTTGATAACTTGAATATCCTCAGAGAGACGCTGTGTGACTTCATTTCGCACATAGTCAATTTTACTTGACAATTCAGTTAACATTGTGTCGGTGTCATCTTGATTCTTGATGTTATCTTCAATATATTCAAAGACAATTTGATTGAATGCTCCCTGATTGAATGGCAGTTGTGCATAAAAATCAATAATCACTCTCTCAATAATCGGACGAAGTCTTCGTTCAAAATCCATTTTGGGCAATTGATGATTAGGGACGATAACACAGTTTTGAAAAAGTGTTGTAATTTTTGCGATTTTTTCACTTTCATTTAATTGTGTGAATTGGACTTCGTCAACCTCTTTTAGTGAAATAATAACTTTATCAAGCAAATTTTCATCCACATCGACTGTTTTTGGATCAGTAAGATCAGCGAAGTCCGATGCATATCGCTTAACTACCGTAATGAAAGACGCTTTGAAAAGTTCCTCTGCTGTAGTTTTGCAAAAATGTTTGATGGCGTGGTTGATACCACCGATAATAGAAAATCCAGTGCCGACAATATTGTAAGCCTTGAATACTAAACCGAGTATTTCCATGGATTTTCAGCTCCTATTAGGCGTTTGTTCAGCGTGAGTTATAGTGGATCCCATAATTAATTGCACCTTCGGCGGGTATCGGGCTGGGGGACCCAGCCCCTACGGAGGTACAGGTCAACAACCTATGCTACAAGTGTAAACTTATTTTCGGATTCTACTATAATATTCAACCGATAGTCTTTTGATAAATTGTTATTGTCATTATAGCAGATATATGCTGTGAATTCAAGATTTAGGAAACCACCCGTACCCTTCTGAGTTTTTAATGCCTTTCATTCAATCCAAGCCGTGCCAACACATCTTCTAATGTCTTATCCGCTTTCTCGCGGGCGATGCGTGCCTCGGTTAAGTCTGATAGAATTTCAGGCACCGGACGGTGTTCAACCTTATCGCCTATATCCACAAACTGGGAGGGACTCAGGTTGTAATCGGTTTTTTGGGCATCTTCCAACGTGATAACGGCACTCAATTTCTCACGGGATTCCCACGCCTGATAGACTTCTGTTGCCATGTCTATTCCGTCATCGGTCAAGACGTTTTTCGGTTTCTGATTGACGAAGTGTTTAGAGAGATTGATAAGCAGGATTTGATTTTTGCGTTCCTCCGGTTTGCTACGATTCAGCAACAAAATAATGCCGGGTGCGCTTGTGTTATAAAACAGGTTTTCAGGCAGGAGGATCACGCCTTCAATTAGGTCGTTCTCCACAAATGCCTTGCGGATAGCGCGCTCCCGATTGCTCTGCTTACTCCCCGAACCGCGAGAGACCGCCCCGGTATCCAGCACAATTGCGGCGCGCCCCGTCTCTTTGAGAGATGCGTGTATATGCTGCACCCACGCCCAATCCGCAGAAGAACTCGGGGCAACGCCATACGTGAAACGGTTCCAGTTGTCGTTGGCGTAAAAGGTATCGTCATACTCCTTCTGATTCCACATCGGATTGGCAAGCACGTAGTCGAAACGTTGGAGTGCAGAAGTGTTTCCAACGAAACGCGGGTTGAGGAAGGTGTCACCGATGCGCAATTCGGCACCGATGAAATCGTGCAGGAAAGCGTTCATCTTCGCCATGGCATAGGTCGTGGGAGTCAGTTCTTGTCCATAGATTTGGGGTGCTTGGCTTTTGTTGTCGGGGTGTGTCTGCTCGAATAGAAGACGGGGTTTGATAAGCAGACCGCCTGAACCGCATGCAGGGTCGTAAACTGTGGTGTAGGGTTCTGGATTGATGAGTTTCGCCATCAACCACCCAACCTCTTTCGGTGTGTAGAACTCGCCGGCACTCTGTCCCTGTCCTTCAGCAAATTTCCGCAGTAGATATTCGTAGGCGCGACCGAGGATGTCGGGTTCGGTGTCCTGTAGCCCAAGCCGGTGTTCGCTTATTACCTCAATCAATTTTTCCAACCGATCGTCGTCAAGGGTTCGCTGACCGCTCTGCCGTTCGTTGAAGTCCTCTACATCCAGAACGCCTTGCAGTTGCGGGTTGAGACGTGCCACCTCACGCATCGCTTCGGTGACAAACTCTCCCAAGTGTCCGTCTGCTGGATGATTGCGGAGTGCCTCCCAACGGTATTCAGACGGAATGTAGAAACGGACGATTGGCGGACGTTCATTTTCTCGTGCGTCTTTATGATCGGCTTTGATGATCTCTCGTGCGAATTCGTCATCCCCGAATTCCTCGACCTGTTTCGCGAATTCGTCGTCGAATACATCGGAGAGGCGTTTGTAGAAGATAAGCGGGAGGATGAAGTCCTTGAATTTCGGGGCATCGGTTGCGCCGCGAATGACGCAGGCGGCATTCCATAGCCATGTTTCAAGGGTGGATATATCCAAGTGTTCATCGTTTGCAGATGGAAATGGGAGTGTGGGTTGGGTTGTATCTGCTGCGGTTTTATCTTTTGGCAATGGTTTGTTCCTTTGGCAGAATGGTTTTCAGTTTTCAGTTATCAGTTTTCAGTAGATGTGGTTGCAAACCGCACCATAGGTGTCAATTTAGGGGTTTTCACGGTATTTTGTAGGAATGTTTCTACAAATGCCGCCCTTACAGGGCTTGGATCTTTGCTCAGACACGCTGCTATAAACATATCGTCCCTACGGGACTAAAGAGGGCTTTTGGCGTGTACAAGGTTTACGGCTAAAACTCGGTGCAGTTGGAAACCGCGCCTACCATTCCTGGGAACACGATGGTTATTTTTCTAAAATTGACACCTATGGGTGCGGTTGCAAACCGCGAAGAAATCCGCAGAAATATCCAAGCAAAAACACCCAGCAAAAACCCTACAGGGTCTGGAATTAGCGTTTGAGGTCTGCCCATTGTGTTGCCAGTTTACCTTTTGGTTCAACGGGTAAGAACGTCTCAACGCTTTCCATTATCAGGTTAATCTCGTCCTCGTCTAATGCACGGGAGAAGACTGCATAATCGTCCATTATACCGGCAAACGTTTCGCCCCCGGAACCCCCAATACGGTAAGTGAGGTTCCCACCGGCGGTTTCTTGGAAATCGGTTTCAGCGACCTCCTTACCATCGGCATAAATTTTGAATTTATCGCCATCGCCTGTGACGGCGATGTGTATCCACTTATCCGCTTCCACGATCCCGCCGTCGGTTTGACACAGAACCGTCCATCCGCCGACCCGTCCACGCCAAGAGATGAGGCCTTGGTCCTTGTTAATGAATAAGGTGTTGTGTCCAGAGCCACTGGGTAAACTCCGCCAGATGTGTTCCCACGTGGTGCCGTCGAAATTCGGCTGAACCCAAGCGGAAATTGTGAATGGATCGGCTTTGAAGATATCGCCGTGGAGAGAGTCAGAGACTTGCATCTCAAGATAAGCGGCGGGGTCAAGTTCAATGGCGTCTCCAAATTTGCCCTTGACCCACTTGGATCCGCCAGTAATTTCGCCGTGGTTATCGTTGCCAGACGCATCCTCCTCGCTACCATCAAACGGGTAATATGCGACTAAATCTGGATCCTCACCCGCAATCGCTAAAGGGGTGCTCGTTAGGAGAAACGTGATTGCCAAAAACAACATAAAGATTTTCATTAGAATCGCTCCTTGAGGTTGGAAGGTTTCGTTCAAGTTGGTTACATAGTAGCACATCCGAGCAGGAAAATCAACTTTTCGGATTTGTGCTTTTCGGATAGGTAAATGTAATAGTGTGAATTGGATTGATAGAAAAGAAATTGGAGCTCGCTTCTACAGAAGAAGTCGGGAATCGGAATTCCCTCCTACCTATTGGGAGGTGGTTATTTGGTAAGGATTTTGGTGTAGCGTCGATGGAGTTTCTCGCCGATACTCCGCCAATCGTAATCCTGTTTTACACGGGCGCGCCCGTTTTCACCGATTCTACGACGGAGCGGAACATCTGTGAGCAATCGAGTGACCGCATCGGCAAAGGCTGCGGGTTCGTCGGCGATAAAGATTTCCTCGCCATCTCTGAGATCCAATCCTTCTGCACCGACTGCGGTCGAGACAATCGCCTTGCCCATCGCTAAGGCTTCAAGGATTTTAAGGCGTGTGCCGCTCCCGATGCGCAGCGGCACCACAAAAACCGTCGCCTCGGCAAAATAGGGCTTGATCTCCGGCACACGTCCGGTGACAACAATCCCTTCTCGCTCTGCCAGCTTTTGGACACGTGCCGACGGATTGCCACCCACAATCGAAAATCTAACTTCTGGCACGTTCTCCTGAACCTGGGGCAAGACTTCATCTGAAAAAAAGCCAACGGCATCCTCATTCGGATACCAGTCCATACTCCCGATATAGATAAGATGTGCGGGTGCTTCAGAAGCAAAATCGGGTTGGTAATGTGAAACATCAACGCCGTTGGGAATAATCTCAATAACGTCTTCTGCACAGTGCTGCTGGAACACGGCGGCATCAATGTCGGAGGTACACGTCACGGCATCGAATTTCGGGCTTAGCACGCGTTCATAACGCTGAAATGCGAGTTGCTGCGTCCAGTATGCGAACTTATAGAACGGATTAACGGTTTCATCGCAGAGCCGCCGCCAGATCGCAGAATCGACGTTCTGTTGTGACAGCACACCCGGCAGACGCGCCTCTGTATGGAACTGCGCTGTATGAAACATCTCATAATGAACGAGATCAAAGGTTTCAGTGGCAATCAATTCTTTGAACTTCTGGCGGTAGGCAGGGAGATCGTAACGCGCAACGGTGATTGGTTGTCGTTTGAGAAACGCCTTAATCAGCGTGCCAACAGACAAGCGTGGCAGTGTCGGTGCGTTCGGGACAAGGTGGACTTGAACGCCTAATTGCTGGAGCGCCGCAACGCCTTCCGCGTCCGTCGGTTGTGTCTCTAAGGCGAGCAGCGTCACATCGTTTTTCGTAGCAATCTGTTTGAGGAGGTTGAACACCCGAATACGTCCACCATCGGTAAGTGGAAATGGCACGGTAGGGGATAGGAAGAGAACTCTTATTTTTTGGTCAGACATCTATAACTGCTGCCTCGTCAATGCTGATCTCCTGCTTGGTAGAATCGATGCGAGCCTTCATACCCACCGGGATGACGAACATCGGATCGGTGTGCCCGAAGTCCATATTGGTGACAATTGGTATGTCATCTAACCCGTATTCTTCGCGGACTGCTTTACAGAGCGCGTCGTCGTATTCATGGAAAGTGTTGGGATCAACACCGCCACCGGGGCGTCCGAGCAGAATACCACCCAGTCCTTCGAGAATGCCCATCGCTGCGAGGCATCTCACAAATTCTGTTAGAATCGAGGGCGGTGGTGCTTCTTCAGAGGTTTCCAAGAAGAGAACGGCACCCCGAAGATCGTCAGCGGAGGGAAAATAATCAGTACCTCGGAGCCAGTCCAGAACCTCAACACAGCCTCCAAAAAGCGTTCCTTCAACAACACCTTCCGCTTGGTGAAATCGCCATCCGGTGCAAGGGTTCAATTTTCGACGGATTGATTGGTTCTCAGGATTCTCCCACGGCAGATATTCAACCGTCCATCCTGTGCGATTGGGTTCAATAATACCGATGGGTTCATCAGAAAAGAGGGTCCGTCGGACAGCGTCCACCATATACGGGAACATTCCGCCGTTTTCGGCAAACCCCGCCATAAACGAGGGACCGTAAAACGATACCGTATCCGCTTTAAAACAGGCAGCGTGCGATATAGTGGTATCCGAATATCCCATAAAGACCTTAGGGTTATCTCGAATCAAATCCAAATCAAGATATGGGAGCGTTCGGATTGAATCTTCACCGCCAATTGTCGAGATAATGCCGTCGATTGACGCATCGGCAAACGCAGTCATCAAATCCTCGGCACGCGCTTCGGGGTTTTTGGAGAGCCAGACTGCACCGCGCAAGGCGTGTTCCGTTTCGATAACCGTCACGCCGAATTCTTCTTCAAACTGCTGCTTACCTATCTGGTAACGGTGAAGAACAGTGCCGGGACCACCCCAAGAGAGCGAAATCGCTGCGATACGGCTACCGGGACGCAGTATCCTGGGCTTTACTTTGTTCATTGAAGCGTCCGATTTTCTCTTTTAAGTCGTCAATGAGTACGAGCAGCCGTTCTTTGGCTTGCTGACGTGAACTAAGGGTCGGTGGAGGCGGTTCAAAAATGGTGCCGCGTTCGCTTTGCACCCAGCCTTTTATACTGTCATCAACCTTAACGAGGAGCCACCTGCTCTCAAGATCAAGATAGACCTTCAATCGATTCCCCTCATTTCGGATATTATATTTCAGCGGCGGATTGGATACCTGCCAACTTGTTCCGTCTTCGTTTGCGGATACTTTCGCCCGTCGCGACAACGGTATCTTTTCTTTGACGAATTCTTGGATCAAGTCGGAGGGCAACTTTCCCTGTGCGAGGGCATCTCGCGATACTATATCCGCCTCAAACAGGAATGTCAGGATTTCAAACTTTGACTGCTGGAAAATATTGAGTTTTCCTTCACCTTTCACAACATTGTAAGCCTGTTTATATCCTTTATCTGTGATGAGCCATCTTCTGTTGGTCTGTTTAACAGAGATTTCCAAATCCTTTGAGAGCGAAATCTTGTTTGCCTCAAATGCCTCTCTTAGGTTAGGCAGATAAACATCAACACGGTTATCATCTCTTACGACTGTGTAGGCAGCCCCCGCGGCATCTCTGAGCAACCACTCTTCACCACTTAGCAAGACTTCAATGGGTGCTGCACTCGGACGGAATCGGATATCTTGGGTCATATCGGTAAACATCTTTTGCCAATCGGTCGCTGTTTTCAAAGACTCATCCAAACGTTGTGCTTTCAATCGAGCGCGATGCGCCAATCCCGCGGTAAACACGAGTTCACGTTCCAATTTGCCGCTATTCAAGTTGCTAATGTATTGCTGATCCAAACTAAATCGATAAACATCTTTGGTATAACGAATCGGTTTTGAATTGACTGTGGGTCTGCTCCGCAGTGCTGTTCGTGTGTGAATTTGGAGTTTCGGCGGATTTTTCTGTTCAACCGGTGGTGCTTGAAGGAGATAAACACAGATGCCAAAACCGATCGCAAGAATAAAGACAACGAAAAGTATTAGATTTTTCAAAAACGTTTTCATATTTTGGTCCTATTGCCGAGCGGCGTGTATTATTTATATACTTTAGGACTTACGCAAAATTGGAACGCACATGAATATACCATTGCTGAGGTTTGTATCCGCACCAGCAAATATGGTGGATTTGCGTAACTCCTATAGTTACTCACTCTCTAGTGCCTTAAAGCGAGTTGCTTGATTCACCAAGTGTCTTAGTTCGTCCACCCGTTCATTGCGGATTTGGGGCGCGATACCTTCAATGCTTTGCGATACAGCTTCCAAACTTCCTTCTTGTGCCCAGAAACTCTCACGCAGAATCTCTGCAAATTCCGCTAGAGTCGCAGCAAGTTGAAATTCAGGGGAGGCCCCTTCAAATGTCCGTTTCAACTGTGTTGTGAAAAAGTCCTCGTTAGTTTCCGAGATACGATGGGTATCTGGGTCCTCGTGACGTATAAAGACAGTTGCCAATTGTCCGGTGGCACCTTCATGAAGTTTAATTTCATAAAGGGCTGTGACGCTGTGACCTGAACCGATTTCCCCGCCATCCGCCTTATCATCCCGGAAGTCTTCATGGTCGAGGCGACGGTTTTCATAACCGAGCAATCGGAAACGACTGACGACCTGAGGATTGAAATCGACTTGAACTTTGGCATCTTTAGCGATGAGTTGCAATGTGCCTGTTAGGTTTTCAACAAAGACGCGTCTTGCTTCGGTGAGGGTATCAACATAAGCATAATTACCGTTACCGTTGTTGGCGAGTTGCTCCATGAGGACATCGTTGTAATTACCCATTCCAAACCCAACCGTTGTCAACATAATTCCTTCCTGAACATGGGAGCGGATTTCTCGGAGAATAGCGTCAGGTCCTGTTTCTCCGACATTCGCAACGCCATCTGAACAGAGAATCACGCGATTGATGTTACCAACCCTCGCATTCTGTAAGGCAAGTTCGTACCCAAGGCGAAGACCTTCCTCTGCGTTCGTGACACCTCCGGGGGTCAGGGAGTGGATTGCTGCCAAGATCTCCTCACGCCCGTTAATGCCTGTATGTGGCAAGACAGTCCGCGCTTGCGAACCGTAAACGACAATGGCAACCTTGTCGGACGGACGGAGCTGCTCAACCAAAAGCGTTAGGGCACGTTTCACCAATCCCAACCGATTTTCCATATCCATCGAACCGGAGACATCAATCACGAAAGTTAACATCGCGTCCTTACGGTTTTCGTCCGGGACAATACGACCTTGGACCCCGATTCGCAGCAACTGAAGGCGTTTGCCATCACCAAATCGGGAAGGCGCGCCTTCAACATGGACAGCGAATGCCTCCGTCGATGGTGGCAGATAATCATAATCAAAAGCGTTGACAAATTCCTCTACACGGACGGCTTCCGGTGGAGGAAGGAACCCGTCCCGGAGATAGCGTCGCGTGACGGAATAGGAAGCGGTATCAACATCCATACCGAATGTAGAAAGGTGGTCATCTTCTGTATCAATAAATGGATTCGTGCCATAATCCTTAAAGAAAACATCGTTATAGGCGGCACCATTCGGAGGGGTCAATCCGATAGATGTGCCTTGCGCATCATACACACTCTCTGCTTCTTCATCGGCACTCCCCCCGCAGCCCATGTAGATAAAGAGCATCAATCCGAACATCATCAGGATAACACTTAAGTGGTATAGCGTTTTAAATTTGGCCTTCATCAGCAATGACTCCTTTTTTATTTTTATTGCCAAGCCTATGTCAATCATTTGTGTTTTCGTTTTATATTTAACGGATATTGGGGAAAATGGTTGACATTAAGTCGGTGGCAGTCCACAATTACAAGTAGATGATATTACGGCTTTAAACAGACAATAAATCGCACGACTGCAAACGCGATGTTTAGAGTCTCAGAATTTATCACGCGCGCACACTTAATAAGTTAGATGCTTAAAGTTCATTGAATCTTCAATAATTATACTGTGAGCAATTTCGGGAACTATGCAAGACTTAAATCCGTTAGCAATTGAATTAAACGACCAAATTCAGAACACCGCGCCGTCAGTTTTCGCACTACTCTCTGAGTTAGGAAAACGTATCTACCTGCCGAAAGGTATCCTCAGCCAAACGACGGAAGCAAACGCGAAAGCACACCGTTTCAACGCCACACGCGCGATCGCCTTAGAATATGGAGACCTGATGCACCTCGCCGTCTCGCGAACACTTGTCCCAACGTTATCACCGGAAAACATCTATGGGTACGCACCTGTGCTCGGTCAGCCTGAATTGCGGGATGCCTGGAAAACACACCTTTTGAAAGAGAATCCTTCGCTTGATGAAGCAACATTGAGTCTACCAATTGTGACGAGTGGAATGACGCACGGGTTTAGTCTACTGGCAGAACTTTTCGTGGACGGCGAGGACACGCTTATCCTCCCCGACAAGATCTGGGGAAACTACCGGCTCATCTTCCAAACCAAAGCAGAGGCGAATCTCCAAACTTACTCGTTCTTCAACGCCGTGAACGGTTTCAACACACAAGGATTTTGGGACGCACTTACCAATGCCGCCGACGAAAAATTACTGATTCTCCTTAATTTCCCTCACAATCCTACTGGCTACGCGATTAACCACATTGAAGCGCAGCAGATTGTGGATGCAATTGTGGCGCGTGCCGAGGCTGGCAGCCGTATCCTTGTAATGATTGACGATGCCTACGCAGGATTGTGGTACGACACATCCGTGATGCACGAATCGCTATTTGGACTGTTGGTCGGATGCCATCCGAATGTGGTACCTGTGAAGATAGACGGCGCAACGAAAGAGGAATACGCGTGGGGCTTACGTGTGGCGTTTATCAGTTTTGGACTCGGAGCGACAGCGATGCAACCGCTTGAACAGAAACTCAGTGGATTGATTCGAGCGGATACCTCCGGTGCAGCACAAGTTTCTCAAACGCTTATCCTTGAAGCGATGAAAGCACCGGGTTACGCCGAGCAAAAACAACGCAACTACGAAACGCTCAAGTCACGCGCCTTGAAGGTGAAGGAGGTTGCATCCGATACGCAGTATGCGGAACTTTGGGAGGTCCATCCGAGTCATGCTGGTTATTTTATGTCTCTGAATCTCAAAGTGGGGAACGCCGAGACGGTTCGGCAGCGGCTCCTTGAGGAACACGGCATCGGCACGATTTCACTCGGTAAGACCGAGCTGCGTGTGGCTTATTCGTGCCTTGAGGCATCGGATATTGAAATAGTCTTTGAAGTGATTGCAAAGGTGATTGAAGAAGTGTAGTGCGTAATAACACGTAGGTTGGGTAGAACGGCGCGATAATAGACATACTTGATAGATACATACGTCTCATCTGAACAGAGAAACCAGGCCATGCCAAAAAACAGTGAAACCCAACGTTTTTCCTATACCGTTTGCGCGGCGCGGATAAGTTGGGTTTCGCTATGGATTTGATGCTATATGGCGGTGTATCGCGTTGAGATATGTTTGAAGTTCGGCATCGTGTTTCTCAGTAGAAAACCGCGGTTAAGACTACATCGTATCTCTCTTAATGCGTGCCCATGTCGTAGCAAGTTTATCTTCGGGTTCAACAGAAAGTGTTCCGATGGTGTATCGGAAATAGATGTCGTCTTCGACATCGTTGGGACCGCACCACACCCAATTCGCTTCACAATCCGGGTCTTTAAGAACTTGCTGCATGATTGCAGCACCGAATCCCCAGATACCAGCCCCGAATTTCTCGTAGATTTCGAGTTCATCTTCCCATTTGCTGTCGTCGAAATCAACCTCCATCCAATCATCTTTCCGATCGTCAATGGGATCGCCAGTATCGCATCGCCAGCCGTCCTCACCTGTTCCGATGTAGTCGGGCTTATCATCGAGGATAATATCGGCGAGGAATCCGCCTCTACCAGCAGCACCCGGTTCAGCGTCGTGGACATAGACAGCAATCTGTGCGAAGCCATTGTCTAACTCAAACTCACTAACCGTAGGGACTTGCCAGTTTCCGCTTGCAGCGACCTCTTCGCCGTTAATAAATGCAACCCAAGTGTTATCGCCACTGACCCGCAACGTACCTTTCTTGGGTACAGCATCTGCGGCTTGTATTAGAAGCATGCCGCTCAGAAAAAGTGCGAGCGTTAGAGAGAACATCAATTGATTTTTCATAAAAACCTCCATAAAGGCGCGGTCGGAAACCGTGCCACTTATATGTTACAGCACACGGGATGTGCCGATTATTTTTCCTGTGTATTTGACGCAAGTGCTAACCGTCCAGCGAGATCTGCGACGAACTGATAGGCAACGCGCCCTGAACGTCCACTTGAGGATGCCTCCCACTCCAAAGCAGCACGGTGTAACGTTTCCGTCGGAACGGGGAGTCCGTATTTCTGCGCATAATGGGAAGCAATTTGTAAATAAGTGTCTTGTGAAATCCTTTGGAAAGCGAGACGGAGCCCAAAACGGTCGCTTAATGAGACTTTTTCCTCTGTCGCCTCGCGCGGATATAACTCATCTTCGTCATTCTGAGGGTACCTGTTTTCGCGTACCTGTCGCGGCATCAAGTGTCGGCGATTCGAGGTGGCATAGATGAGGATGTTATCTGGACAAGCAGAGATTCCGCCCTCTAACATCGCTTTCAACTCGCGATATTCGGGTTCATCTTCGTTGAAGGCGAGGTCGTCACAAAAAAGGATATAGCGTTCGGGACGCTCCCACAGCACTTCAGCGATCTCCTGGAGATGGACAAGCCCTTCCTTACTCACCCCGATTAATCGAAGCCCATCGTCGGCGTAGCGTGCCAGCATCCCCTTGACAAGCGAAGATTTACCCGTGCCGCGGTCCCCCCATAACAGCACATGGTTAGCAGGTAGACTTTGCAGGAACTGCCGTGTGTTCCTATCGAGTATCGTCTCCTGCCGCTCGATCCCAATCAAATCCGATAAGCCCACGAGATTCGGATGTTTGACGGGAATGAGATGTCCCGCCCCATTCTGTGCTCGCCATCGAAAGGCAATATAGTCGTCAAGACCCGCACTTGTTGCGTTTGCTGTGTGTGCGTCCAAACGGGCTAACAAACTATCTGCTTTTTCCAGCAGTTGAATAAAAAGTTCTTCTTGATTGCGCGTTTTTTCTGACATTATTTTTCGTTATCAGTTATCGGTTATCAGTTGTCGGTTAAAGGGAGTTCCTGTAACAATTCTCCCTGCCTTGGAATATTCCAACAGCGGATGGATTGTTACAAACCCATCTCTTAACTGATAACTGACAACTATTTAAGGGGTGTACTGACTACTTTACAACTTCTTTAGTTGTCCCCATGTGAGTGCTAATTTACCTGCTGCATCAACAGCGAGCGGCTCACCAAAAATTAAAGTCCCCAGATTCCCCGACTCGTCTGGGTTCAGACCGTGCCAATCCATGAACACAAGCCCTGCCTTCTTTTCCGGGTTATCCGTGCCTTCCTCATATCCGGGTGTGAAACCGATTTCTGTGCCTTCTTCGATCTTTATATCCGTGAGCCATTCAAACGGCATCGCAACCTCATAAATCATACCGCCTTTGTTCAATTCAGGTGTCGGAACAATCGCGATATCGGATTTAGGCAGATTCGGATTCTTGCCGCCACTGAAGTCAGAAACGAGTGCCTTCTTGTTGATAAACGCGAAATTGGGTTTACTTGAAGGCTGCCCGGCTTCGACCTGCTCCCAATCAATATACAAAAAAATCGTGTCGCCTAACCAAGGTTGTGCAGCATTCGCTGCGGGTGCAAAAATATCGTCGCGCACCGCTGCTGCGAAATAGAAGGTCTCCGCATCATACATCGTCGACCAAGTCATTGTGAGGTCGTCTTTCCCTTTCCATGCACCTTTCCCCCGAAGAAGTTCCTTCTCGGAGTCAAATGCGACCCAAACTGCATACTTCCAATCGTCAAGTTTTCCGTCAATCTTGGGCGCGTTCGGAATAAACCCAGCGATCGATTCCCCATATTCCAGTCCAAACGCGTCGCTGTTTGCCTCTGGTAGAAAATCTGCACTTGCCGCAAAAATGAGCAGAAATCCGAAGAGGATGGACAAAATCATCGTTTTCATCGTCTCAGCTCCTTTGCTATTGCTTGGTTGTTAGTGCTGTTGCAATTTTCTCACGGGTTCTAAACGCAGTAACCCAGACACATTTTCAAGAATCGCATAAACATCGTAATCTTCAAAAGCCGTTCGTGGTGTAACCCCCGATAGCACTGCAATAAACGCAATATCGGCACGCCGCGCCGTTTCAGCATCCGTCACGCTGTCTCCGACATAGACGCAATTTTGCGGCGCATTGCCCGTTTGTTCAACCGCCAGCAGCAACCCTTCAGGATCCGGCTTATACGCTGCATCACCACCCCCAACGATGGTTTCAAACGCCTCCAATAGATTCTCACGCGTAAGGATCGGTTGAATGTAGCGGCGAGTTTTCTGAGAAACGATAGCCAGTTGAATCCCAAGACGCCTCAGTGCTGCTATTGTCTCTGGCACCCCAACATAAAACTCCGCCAACGCAACCATTGTCTCATCCGCGCGTTGAAAAAACAGCCGCGTAAATTCATCAACATGCTTGGCGTATGCGTCCCCAGCTAACGCTGTTAGTATATCCGGTAGCGATAAGCCGATTGTTTGACGTACTGCATCATCTGAGGCGAGCGGCAACCCCATTTTCTCAAAAGCGAAGTTGACGCCGTCAATTGTTCCCCGCGCCGAGTCTACCAATGTATAGTCAAAGTCGAATATGATTGTTCGGACAGGCACTTTCAATTGCCTCAAAATTCAAGTTCGGATATTCTGATCGTCATCAATACGGATGTCCACCAGTAACTGTGTAGGAATAAAAAATCAAGACGCAAGCGAATAGTTCCCCTATAGGCTTATAGTTGCTTAGAGACTTGCTCTGCCAACCGAATCAGGGCAGGCGACATGTCCGATTTCCCAAGTGCTGCCTCAATTAGGACGAAATGTTGTGTCTCAGCAAGTGCAGCGTTCATAGCGGTGTCAAATTCGCCTTCGGTACGGACAGCAAACGCACGCCCTGCGCCGAAAAGTTCTGGTACCCGAGTATAGTCCCAATCCTCTATATCGTTAAAGGGTCCCTCAATGAACGGGCGGACGGTGCCATATCCCTGGTTGTTTAAGATCAGAACGATGGGATTGAGCCCATAGCGGATAGTCGTTGACAACTCGGTGCCAGTCATTTGGAATGCCCCATCCCCTACAACAACAAGTGGACGAGACGTGGGTTTACCCAGTTGTGCTCCAATTGCGGCAGGGATTGCAAATCCCATTGAGGTATAGTAGGCAAGGCTAATAAACTCGGCGCGTTCAGGGAGCCGCAAGTCCGCAGCAGCCCAGAGACTGTCACCAACATCCGGGATAATCGTCATGTTCTCGCGTAGCAGTAGATTCAGTTGTTGGAACAGGCGGTGCATTGTAAGCGGCTGGTCAGGTGCTATCTCAAAAGGTTCTGGTACTTCCATGACCCATTCCAAGTCTATGTCCCCGCGTTCTTGGAGTTTTGGAGAACGTAATCCATCGATAAAATCTCCAAATGTGATATCTTCATAAGTGGAGTAGCCGACAGCAATTCTATCCGAGGTTGCGTATAAACAGCGACTGCGCTCAAGTTTTGCTGTGTAAATGCCAAGATTGACATCCGTCATGAAGGCCCCAAGAATAATAACGCAATCGGAAGTTTCAACAAGCATGGAGACTTCATCTCTACTCATTCCGCCGCCATAGATACCCAAGTAAAGCGGATGTGCTTCTGGCATTACTGACTTGCCCAACAGTGTTGTCACCACGGGGATCTGTTTTTCTTCGGTAAGCCACAGTAATTTGTTTTGGTAGCCGAATCTGTGGAGGTCCGCCCCCGCTAAAATGATGGGATTCTCACTCTGATTTATGAACTCAATTGCATTCGCTAATGCGGCATCCAACGTTTCCGGGTCACTGTGGTGCCCGCCCGTTGAGGGACGTTGGTAGACCTGCCCCTGTATACTGACCATATCCCGTGGCAGTTCAATGTAACCTGGGCGTTTCTGCCGATAGACTGCATCCAACACTCTGTCTATCTCGTTAAAGGCGGTAAAAGGTTCGTCAAGGAGTGCTGATGCAACGGTGATCTCGTCATAGATACGTTGTTGTGTATAAAAATCTCTACCTTTATGGTGCAAGAGTGCCCCCTCACGGCGCTCTTTGATTCCTGGGCTCCCGCTAATCACAACGAGGGGTGACTTTTCAGCGTATGCAGCGGTGACAGCGTTAATCATGGATAATCCACCAACACCGTACGTCACACAGGCAGCCCCGATACCCTTTATGCGAGCATAGGCATCTGCCGCAAATCCTGCCGTATCTTCTCGTGTCGTGCCGATGTGTTGAATCGGACTCTTTTCAATCAGATCAAAGAACTGCACTACATAATCACCCGGGATGCCAAAGATGTGGTCAACTCCATAATCCTGCAGTTTTTTCAAAAGATACTCACCGATAGCAGATTGCTCATTTTGCATTGAATATTCTTCTCCAGTATGGCATATATCATCACAGGTGCGTTATGTCTATAGCAGCGCGGCATGTTCATCCCAAAGTACCAGCACTGCGATATATGGAGATGTGAGTACTTTGTAAGTCCAGATACACCATTAATTTTCAAAACTTAAGTTCGGATATCCCGACCTCCGCTGCAGTCGATTGAATTTGCCGCCACGTCTCATCATCAACGGGGATGCCTTCGCGCTGACGACGCTCCGTTTGGCGCGCCTCAATTTCTCCCGGTGTCAAGATCTCATCGAATCCGGGTGCGGTGGGTGAAGCTTTCACGTGGGCAACGAGTCCCTCAACATGCGCATAAAAATCATCAAGCGGCGTAAAATTAGCGACATCCAGGACAATCATCAGGACACCGTTTTGAAGCCGTGTGTTCCCCGATCCGCTACAACCTGCCCCGGATAAAGCACCTCCTAAAATATCAATCATTAGACCGAGAGCGTATCCTTTATGCCCAACAATCCCACCGAGTGGTAACAAGGCACCGGGTGGAGATTCCATTAAGTCCTGTGGGTTCGATGTCGGTTCGCCTTCGCTGTCGATCAACCAACCGATCGGTACAGACTCCCCACGATTCAATGCGACGCGAATCTTGCCCTGTGCAACAACGCTACTTGTGATGTCAAGCAGCATCGGATGTCCGTTGCGTGTCGGTGTCGCAATCGCGATAGGGTTTGTCGCGAGGCGTCCATCGCGTCCGCCGAACGGGGCAACATATAGCGCAGTTCCACCAGCATTCACCAGCGTGATGCCTACCATACCGACTTCAGCTGCCATCAACGGATAACTCCCGATACGTCCGATGTGATTACAGTTGTAGACGCTGATTGCGCTGATCGTGCTTGACTTCGCTTTCTCTATAGCGAGCGACATCGCTTTCCGTGCGACGACGTGCCCGAAACCCCAATTGCCGTTGATAAGCGCGTGTGAAGCCGATTCACGTTCAATTTCCATCGGGGCGCCAGGCTGAATTAGCCCGGATTCGATGAGTCCAATATACTGCGGAATGCGGAGAACGCCGTGGGAATCGTGCCCTGCAAGGTTTGAAGCGACGAGCAGTTCTCCGATGATCTCTGCTTCATCGCTTGGAACACCCCCGGCTTCAAAGATGTCAGATGTGATTTTTTTTAACTGGTTCTGTGTGAAATTTGGCATAAAAAGACTATTCGCGTCTACCTCTACTTTCAATTATGCTGCATCAAACAGCGATGGGAAATGACGATACGGATCGGCGGGTTCACGGAAGAGAATTTTTTGACGTTCTGTTAGTCCTATACCCTCTGGTATTGCCACGCGTCGCGAAGTCCACGCGATATGTGAAACGCAATACTTATACAGAAGGGATCTGCGTTGATGTTTACCGTTCCATGCCGCCGTGCCGTGTGTCAGTGCCTCGGTAAAGAGAATCGCCGAACCTGCAGGTGCATTCGGAATGATGACACTCGGTGAATTTTCAGGTGCTTCAGCGATCTGAGGTGGCAGCTTGAAATTGCCTTTATGGCTCCCCGGAATACAGCAAAATCCACCGTGATCCGGTCCGGTGTCCGCGAGGTTCCATGTCACAACAACAAATCCGTTATGAATCTCGTTATCTCGGAAAGAGTAGTATTCCCCTGGCTGTGTTTTTGCTGTCGGTGAGGTGGCACCGTAGTCGGCGTGCAATCCGCCTCTTGGCATTCCCTCCCGCATATACATCCCGTAGATTCGGTCAAGCCGAAAGCAATCCCCCAATCGAAATTGAAGTACCGACATAATCTTAGGATGGTCGAGTAAATCACAAAACGGTTTTCCCCACTGCAGAAAACCGGGACCCTCTGGAGCACTTCCAAACCTTTGGACCTTTCCCGGCGTGGGAAGTTGCTGCTCATCGATACATTGATTGAGTGCCGCGACCTCATCTGGGCTCAAGACATTCTCAATAACGAGATAGCCTTGCACGTCAAAGAGGTACTGTTGTAACTGTAAATCACTCATACGCCTACCCTCCTGTTATCTACAGGTTTCCAGCTTAACTTGTGAGACCCTTTCAATAAATATTGATAATCAATTTAGCATATTTGATAGGACTGTGTCAAACAAATTTCAATTTTCTGCCGTGTGAATGCCCTATATCGTGCAGTGTGAACATGTACCTGCCCTTTTTTGTGCAAACTATTCGTTTTTAGCCCCGATACAGCGATATATTTAGCATTTCAGATATTGGCATACAAATTGCTAAAATCATGATAGGAACTTATTGCTTGAAAAGGAGACACTCCATCTATGAAAAAGAGAAGACTTTTCATTTCAGCGTTGCTCGTGATTTTGCTTTCTTTTTTGCCGAGCAGTTTCGCACTGGATTATACACAGATGGGGCTGCCGGAAGGTGCAATCGCGCGTTTCGGTAAAGGCTACATAAATGATATAGCGTATTCGCCAGACGGCATTCTGCTTGCAGTAGCAACTTCTATAGGCGTATGGCTCTACGATGCATCCACTGACACCGAGCTTAACCTCCTCTCTGAAGAACCAGATTATGTTCAGGCGATTGCGTTCTCACCAGACAGCAACACCTTAGCAAGCGGCGGTTATTCGCCAAACAATGTTATTCGGTTATGGGATACAGACACAGGAAAACTCCTTGATACCCTTGAAGGAGATGAGGAAATTTTAGCCCTCACGTTTTCGCCGGATGGCACAATGCTTGCCAGCAGTGGCGGATGGCCCGACTATCCGATCCAGTTATGGAACTTAACACATCGACAACTTCAATATACACGCTTTGGACACACGAGACGGACCTCTGCCCTCACGTTCTCAGCGGATGGAAAGACGCTCATTAGTGGTAGTGAAGATCACACAGTTCGATTGTGGGATGTGGATACCGGTGAAGTTAAATGTATCCTTGAAGAACATCGAGATGATGTTAATTCTGTGGTTCTCTCACCAGATGGAAAGACACTCGCGAGCGGTAGTGATGACGGAACGATTCAATTTTGGGATATGTACACCGGCGAGATGCTTGCTATTCTTGAAGAGGATGCCAAATTCCCAGAAGGCTTTAATGTAATCGCGTTTTCACCTGACGGAAAAACATTAGCAAGCGCGACCACCAAACAGATACAACTATGGGACACCCACACGAAACAGCTTAGAGGCGTTCTTGAAGGACATACCCTCGATGTGACTGACATCGTATTCTCCCGTGACGGAAGAACTATAGCCAGCGCAAGTTGGGACTGTACACTCCGATTGTGGGATACCTCTACCGGAAAATCCCGCAAGGTTTTTGGAAAGCATACAGATTCAGTCAATACTGTCGCGTTTTCGCCAGATGGGAAAACTATTGCCAGTGCAAGCCGCGGATTGATTTACCTGTGGAATACGAAAGGGAGTCTGCTTCGATTATGGTATGCACGCACCGGAGAACATGTAGAATACGCCGTAGACCACATCGATTACGTTCGAACCGTCGTGTTTTCACCCGATGGAAAGTTTCTTGCGAGTGGTGGTTATGACAGTCGGCTTCGGTTGTGGGAAGCGGACACTGGACACCATATCGTGACACTCAGAGGTGGCGGGGATGCAGTCGCGTTTTCGCCGGATGGAAAACTGCTTGCGAACGAGTATGGAGGCGATGGTATCTTTGGGACAATAGGCTTGTGGGATGTCCACAGCGGTGAACTTCGCCATGTCCTCAGCAAATATCATAGTCCATTGACGTGCATGGCATTTTCGCCAGACGGTAAAACACTTGTGAGCGCGAGTCGAGATTCCGAGATTGTTTTGTGGGATATC